>NZ_FTOK01000011.1:0-61101 GCF_900156705.1 Salimicrobium salexigens
GATCAAACTCTCCATAAAAGAGATTGATTAGCTCAATCATAATTCGTTCAAAAAATTGACGCATGGCATAAAACATTGTTCAGTTTTCAAAGATCGATGTCTTTTTTGCGACAAAACCTAATATATCAGCCTGACTTGATGAAGTCAACACTTTTTTTAGATTCAGTCGTTTTTCTATTGTGTTGTCTTCTTCTTTCCCGACAACGTTTAATAATATAGCACAGTTTCATTTCAAAACGCAATACCTTTGTAATATTTTTTTGTTGATTTCTTCTCACCAGCCTTCGATGGAAGGCTTCCATCCCGGCAAGGATGAGAAAAAACCGCAAAAGAGACGTTACGCCTCTTTTGCGGTTCCGACCAGGCGATGCAGCAACAGAAGCTGATAAGAGTTACATATAAAAAGCCCGATAATCATCAGCCATGTATAGGCACTGTCATCAAGATAAAGTCCCGGCAGCCACTCCACCGTCGTAATGACTGTCATAAAAAACATTGCCGGAAGGAAAGCAGTTTTATTCGTTTCATATACTTTCCTTTTTGCTACCAGATAGGACGCCACGAGGAGGCCGATCGCCGTAGCGAGATATCCCCAGATACTCCCGTCATCCGAAGCCAGGTAACGAAAATATACAAGGTCGAACAGAGTGAAAATAATTAAAAATGCCTGCAGCGGCCGCCAGAACCCGCGAAACATACCGGTAGCAAACTGATTGATCATTAAGTATGCGAAAAAACCCATTTGACTGATTACACTGAATATCAGACCGTACCCGAGGAAAAAGATGAGCACACCGAACAGTTCCCCTATTTGAAGTGGATCCAGTGCTTCCATATAAGCATCCGCCCGAAAAAAGAAGCTGGCTATAAGGACTACTGTACCTCCGAGTGCCAGCGTTGTCATAAACATCCGAACCCATTTGCGAGAATTCACATTGCTGCCCCCTAAACTGTTGTTTCATACCTTCAAGTATTCTATCACGAAGCGGAAGATTTTTGGTTACTGGCACAAAATGTTCAAAATTACGATCCTTCCTTCATAAAAAGAAAGCGTAAAGCCGGGAATGTCTTCCGGCTTTACGCTTTGAACTGTATCTTTAATCTTCGTAGCTGTCTATAACTTTAGCAGCAATATTCCGGTAGATGAGCCCGGTCGGATGATCTTCCTGATAAACGGAAGGTGCAAAAACATCCTCTTCTTCGTACGGCTGCTGCAGCGGAATATGGCCGAGAACGCCTGTCTTAAGCTGCTCGGCAAGCTTCACGCCGCCGCCACGCCCAAAGACGAACTCTTTATTCCCGGTCTCTTTACTTTCGAAATAAGCCATATTTTCGATAATTCCCAGGATTTCATGCTCGGTCTGAATAGCCATCTGACCGGCACGGGCTGCGACGAAAGCAGCTGTCGGGTGAGGCGTCGTTACAATTATTTCTTTTGAAGTAGGCAGCATGGAGTGCACATCCAGTGCCACGTCTCCTGTTCCCGGCGGCAGGTCGAGAAGGAGATAGTCGAGATCGCCCCACTCCACTTCCTTGAAGAAACTTGTAAGCATTTTACCGAGCATCGGGCCACGCCAGATAATAGGAGAGTTATCTTCCACGAAGAAGCCCATGGATACGAGTTTCACATCAAAGCGTTCCACCGGAATGATCTTCTCTCCACGTACGACCGGGCGTTTTTCCACGCCCATCATGTCCGGTACACTGAAGCCATAGATGTCTGCATCGATGATACCGACTTTTTTACCGAGACGGGCCAGTGCAATCGCCAGGTTCACTGTTACCGTGGATTTACCTACGCCGCCTTTCCCGCTTGCGATCGTAAGAAACTTAGTCCCTGTCTGACCAAGAAGGTTCGCTTCCTTTTCCTGCTCTGCTGCAGGCTGGAACTTCTCAAGCGTCTCTTCCGGGAGCTGATCGAAACGAAGACCGACTGTCGCGGCTCCCTCACTCTTGATTTTATTGACGATACTTTGCTGCAGTTCCATCTGCTCAGCGGTATTCGTCTTGGCGATAAGAAGTTTTACACTGACGTGTTCCTTCTCTTCCTTCACCTTGATTTCCTGTATTCCTTCTGTTTCCTTGAACGTTTTATGTAAAAACGGATCCTCGATGGATTCCAGAATCTCTCTTATTCTTTCCTCTGTTACCAAGTCGTTCACCATCCTTTTATAATCACTAGTCGTAGTATAACATATGTGAAACGCTTTCTAAGTAATTTGCTTATATCTTCCGGGGCTTTCTTTCAAAAAATCAGAAAGAGCGGCGGGGAGCCTTCCCGCTGACTACCAGCGCCACTCCGACTGCAATCATGAAACTGCCGCTTATCAGAAATGGTACTCCGGTCCATTTCTCCAATATCCCTGCACCGGAAGACCCCGCCACTACTCCGAGCGAGAAGAAGGCGTAAAAGATACCGTACGCTTTTCCTCTTTCCGAATCTTCGGAAGAACGGGCGATCATCTCGTTCATCGACGGAAAAAGAAAAGCGAAGCCGATACCGTACATAACCATCAGCACGACGGTCCAGACGGCACTGCCGGTAAACGAAAGAACGACCAGCGCCACTCCGATGATGCCGAGACCTCCCGCTGCCAGAAGAAGCGGGGAATATACCCGGTACACCCGGTTCAGAGGAGTTATAAAAATAACGAGAGCCGTAATTCCGAAAACACTTAAGAACACCCCGGCGAGAGAGGAAGGAAAACCGAAACTCTCCACTTGAAACGGAAGCGCAAAAGCGAGTGTCCCGTTACTTACCATAAGAGCGAAGGCGGCGCCTGACGCCTGCCATAACGTTTTATTTTTCAGAAGTGCTCCGAATCCTTCCCGGGCACTGCTTTCTTTTTTCTCTTCGGGCAGGGTTACGGGAACAAACTTCCAGCCGAGGAAAAAAGCGATCAGAAAAAGTGCCGCCACAAAGAGGAACACGTAGTAGATTTCCGAACGGGCTGCTACAATCCCTCCGATCGCCGGGCCTGCAATGGCGGCAATTCCGATAGCTGCCCCCGTGTAAGCCATCGAAGCCTCTCCGTTTCTCCGCCGGGTAAGGTCCCCCACTATGGCAAAAGATGCCGGGATGAGAATCCCTCCGAACAAGCCGTGGACGAAGCGAAGGGCAAGCAGCTGCCCGTCCGTCGTCACGAGCGGATAGCCGAGAAGAAGGAAGAATACGAAAAACATCGCAAACAGAAGTACCCTCTTCCGACCGAGGCGATCCACACCGTATCCTCCAATAATATTCCCGAACATGTTGGAGAAGGAGTAGATTCCTACAATCAGACCGGCCATTACTTCCCCGGCTCCAAGCTCCACAGCAAAAGGAGCGATGATCGGCAGCTGTACGAATGTATCCATGAATGTAACGATAATGATAAAATACAGGATTTTTGTCATGATGTTTCCTCCAGAACTATGTTACGAAATAGGCGGCACTCTGCACGTAAACTTGAGCCGCGGCATAAAAGACGAGAGAGAATTTCCAGTTGTATACGATACTGTTCCGGAATGAATTGATGCCGTTCGATCCGCTCAAAGCAATAGCCGGCAGGATGATCGGAGACAGGATAATGGAAATCACACTCCCTGTAGTGACAGAGAGCACAATCAGCTCAGGCGGATAAGGGAGGTCGATACTGGTCAGAATACCGGCTACCAGTACCATTACCGTCAAAGGGCCGAGCCCCGTAAACCCGAGGAACACTACAATGAACGGTAATAGACTCAGGAAGTTCATAACCGGCACCTGCCCCTCCACCACTTCAAGCAGAGCTACGGCATTTTCGGCAAAACCCGTCTGATTCAAAGAATAAATGAGGGTACCGACGCTGAGCATAATGCTGAGCTGATACCCTTTTCCGGGGGTATCCTCCACTACGAACCTTTTCACTTCCTGCCAGAGCTTTCCACTTTTTCGTTTCACTATATAATAAAGCAGACTCCATATTATGATGACCAGTGGGATGGTAACCATCAGATCGGTTGCGAATATAGCATGAAGAAGGAAAATCGGTCCAAAGAGAGAAGCGAAAAGAACAAGGAACTCGAAAGTCCTCTCCCTGCTTCCTTCCATCTTTTGATGAAGAACTTCGCTCAACTCCTCCTGCACCCCTGCTGTCATCGAAATTCCGGATTTCTTTTCTTCACGTTTCGAAAAGAGAAAGGCGATGCCGGTACCGACCATGGCAATAAAGAAACCCTGCAGCATCGCAAGCCATAAATTAGCCTCCATCGTCTCCACAGCAAAAATAAAGCTCGGAATGCTGATCACCCACAGGGTGGAAAGCCCGAAGCCGCGCAGCAGAGCGGTACTCTTAAACCGCTCCCAGCCCTCACCGCTTCTGTTTTTCAGGAAATCACTTACGAATTCATAAAGCATCGGGATGACGCCGAACAGGAGGAAATGGGCAATCACCTGTGTAAAAAACGTCAGACCGGTATACAGTTTCCCGGCGGAATCGATCATTCGCGGGACGGACTGGAGGATTGCGGATAAATAATCCTCTTCCCTGAGGACGATACTTATGAAAGGTATGATGATCAGGAGACCGATGATTCCGCGCATCGTCAGAAACCCCTCTTCCATGCTTTCCATGATCGTATGGTCGGAAGCGACAGTGATGACGAGCGAAGTGATGAACAGAAGCAGCGGGAGTTTGAAGCGCCCGATGCCGTACTGGAGGAATGCGAATAAAAACAGTCCGCCTCCCGTAACGGCTAATAGCGGCAGCAGGAAGGACTGCGGGTTAAAATAAGTATAAAAATGTAAAACAGCATATAAAATGACGGTAAGACGTAACCCCCAGGCCATCGCCCTCTCCTCCTTTCCTTTGATCCGGTTCATGCATAACAAAAAGAAAAGCTGACGACTGTAGCACCCGTCAACTTATCCTCTCTTCATCGTATTTACCAGCGTGCCGAGTCCTTCGATCGATACTTCAACCTCATCCCCGTCCTCAAGCCATCGTTTATCATCCAGTTCCATAATGACTCCCTCAGGCGTACCGGTCAGAATAACATCCCCCGGCTGGAGCGTCATATAGGTGGAAATGTAGCTGATCAGCGTAGCACAGTCAAAAATGAGATCGGAAGTGTTCGAATCCTGACGAAGTTCCCCGTTCATCCGACACTGAATCTGAAGATGGTCGGGATCTCCCGCTTCATCGGCGGTAGTGAGATATGGACCGATCGGGCAGAAGCCGTCCGGTGATTTACCGACAAGCCACTGCTTCGTCCGGAACTGCAGGTCACGGGCGGACAAGTCGTTCGCCGGGGCGTAGCCCGCTACGTAATCGAACGCCTCCTCTTTGCTGACGTGTTTCGCCTGCTTCCCGATAACGATAGCGAGTTCCGCTTCGTAATCCATTTCTTTTGCGTCGGCAGGAATCACCACAGAGGTGTGGGAACCTGTCAGGGCATTCGCGAACTTATTGAACAAAAGCGGATAGGCGGGTGCTTCCATCCCGGAGCGTTCCGCATGTCTCTCGTAGTTCAGCCCGCTGCAGATGATCTTCTCCGGACGGTCCACGCAGGGGCCCAGTGTCGTTTCGTTGATAAGAGGAGCCTCTGCAATATATGTATGTACGGCTTCTTTATCCCGGTCAAGCCAGATGAGAAGTTCGGGTACGGTACTCACTTTATCCGAGAAGTCACGTACTCCTTCATCGGTGTACACTCCCGGTGACCATGTATCTCTGTTCCAGAAAGTTACGATTTTCAACGGTTGCCCCTCCTTTTGCATTCTCCACCCTATCTTACCATAAAAGAGAAACATGGGCGGAACAGGACGCTCCCCGCTTTGCAAGTAGAAATTGATTTTTGACGTGTCATATACATCAGAAATTAAAAAATACGCAGTGAATTATATCTATTTCTAACAAATTTCTCCTATTTTATCTTATAATCGAGATAATCAAAAAGGAGGGTATTAAGCAAATGAAAAAAATCTCACCTGTGCTTTTTTTACTTGCTCTGCTATTTTCACTTAACGCCCCCGCCGCAAGTGCCGGTTCGTTCAGTGACATCGAAGAGGTCAGCTGGGCCAAAAAAGAAATCCAGTACCTTTCTGGGGAAGGGGTCATCAACGGCTATCCCGGAAACGTATTTAAACCGGGGGAAAAGATAACGAGAGCCGACGTCGCCGTCATGCTTGTACGCGAGCTTTATCCGGAGGCGACTCCCGAGTCCGATCCTCCCTTCACAGATTTAAACAACCATAGATACTATTACGATGAAGTGGCGATAGCTTACGAAAAGAACATTTTAGAAGGGTACAATAACAAAGTTCGCCCTGAGGACAACATAAGCAGGGCGGAAGCCTCCGTCATGGTCGATCGCGCTTACAGCATCGACAGGAATGGGAAAAGAGGCGGCATAAGCGACGCCAAAGAAGTCTCCTGGGCCACGGAGAGCATACTGGACTTGTACACCCAAAATATTATAAACGGGTTTCCGGACGGTACTTTTAAACCCCGTAGCGATATTACTCGGGCACAATTCGCGAAAGTTCTTTCCGCTACCATAAATCCTGACTTCCGTGCCCTTGATGATTTCCAAGCACATTTCATCGACGTGGGGCAGGGAGACAGTATCCTGCTGGAATCCCCCTCCGGGAAAAACATCTTAATTGACGGCGGGAGAAAATCAGCCGGCGAAGAAGTGGTGGATTACTTAGCTAAAAAAGACGTCGGCACCATAGACTTGCTTGTCGCTACACATCCGGACGCCGATCATATTGGCGGTCTGATCGACGTTCTGAAACAGGTGAACGTGAAGAAAGTTCTGGACAGCGGGAAGACCCACACGACAGATACGTACATGGAATACCTGAATGTTATCGACCGGAAAGACATACCGTTTTAGGAAGCGAAAGAAGGCGAAATACTGAATTTCGATGACGTACTCGATATTCAGGTACTGAATGCCAAAGACGGGTCTGGCGACAATAACGAATCTTCTATAGTCCTGAAAGTGTCCCACGGGAGTATCGATTATATGCTCACCGGGGATGCTTCCACGGAGATAGAACAGGAAATGATCGATCAATACGACGTAGAAGCAGAGATTTTAAAGCTCGGCCACCACGGGGCATCCACTTCCACGTCCCGGGCGTGGGCTCAGCAGGTTGATGCAGAGGTCGGCATTCTGTCATACGGCTCGAACCACTACGGCCATCCGGATGAAACCGTCGTGAATCGTATGCGTAATTTCGGAGCTGAACTTTACTCCACGTGTGATACCGGAACGATTACAGTGACGACGGACGGTCAGAGTTTCGATGTGAACGGCTCCCCTTTCGACGGGACGGACAATTGTGGAACGGACGGAAACCAGAACGACGGTAGCACAGACACGGTCAACGTTAATACCGCCGATGCTGAAACACTTCAGTCGATTGACGGAGTCGGCCCTTCCATTGCCGGATATATCATCGACTACCGCAACGCCAACGGTCCTTTTCAAAGTATTGAGGAACTGGACAACGTAAAATATATAGGAGCGACCACGCTTGATAAAATGAAGCCTTACATCACTTTATAGGAGCTGACACAATGAACAAGTACACCATCGACCGCTTTGAAGGGAAGACAGCCGTCCTGTTGAAGAAAGGTGAGGAAACGGTGGAAAAAGATGTGCCCGTAAGTTCCTTCACCGAAGAAGTAAATGAGGGGGACATCGTTGAGGAAATTACCTCAGGAAACAAAAACACCTACCGGCCTTTAAGGGAAGAAACAAAAAGTCGCCGGCAGGAAGCAGAAGATTTATTGACCAGGATTAAAAATAAGAATGATCAATGAATAAAGGGGAAGCCCCTCTTTTCAAATCATTTTATATTCCGGATACACAATACCCCTTTTCCGACACTCTTCGGAAAAGGGGTATTGTTTGTTATACATCCTGGTTCTATTTGACATGAATCTCAGCCGGAGTTGTGTCTGTTCATTTAAAAAATCGTGAGTCAGGGACCATCATATTGTTCAAGCCACCCGGCAATCGTTTTGTGTGCAGCATTTCTTGTCACAACACCAAAATGGGAAGTGTCCTCCAAGAGGCTCACCTTTGTTTCCGGTGAATACTCGTTGAATAACGGTTTGAATGCCTCCGGTTTAGACACATGATCATCGGTTCCAATCATGACAAAGGATGGTTTCTCCAAACTTGCAATATCTTTTCCGTAATCATTGCGGGCGTGCATAGAAATTTGCAAAGCATAGTTATAGCGTAACGTTTCCGTGCCATCCCTGACGGCCTCCGGCATATTGAATGAAATCACATCTTTGTGATTTAACACCGTAATTCCAAACGTGTTTAAGATGCTCAAGCCGATCATACGCGGCATATTAACGTTGCTCCACTCACTGTCGGAGCGATAGGTCGGTGCTGTGTGATGAATGAAAGGGGATAACATCAGATAGCCATCGACCGGCTCATTCTCACCTCCGGCATACCGGATGACTGTTCCTCCACCGCTTGAATGCCCACCTAATAGAAGCGGACCTTCCTGCTGGCTCCGGATATACTTTACGAAATCATTGATATCGTCTTCAAGCTGACCGATATAGTCTGCCTCCCCCCTGTTTTCCGTCTGTGGCCCGTGCCCACGGAAGTCGGGAGTATAGACGTTTGCAACATCGTTTTCGGATAAGTGACTGGCCAGTGGTTGAAGATAGCTGCTGTGGTAGGCGGATCCGTGCAAGAGAATCAATGTTTTATCGGCTTCTCCCTCATAATAACGGTAGGACAATTTTTCCCCGTCTCGTGCGGTGTGTTGATGCAGTGGTGGCAGTTTGCTCTCCTCCGTTTGAAGCGTATCAAAACTTAAACCACCGTCGTTTCCCTCCGGAGCTTCCGTCTCGCTGAACAGCACCATACTAAATACCACACCAAGGAAAACGACTGCCGAAATGCCGAAGGAAAAACCGATTCGTCTGAAAATTTTTTTGCGTTGGGACTTGGAGCCTTTCGATACAGGTTGCGAAGTCATTAGTATTCTCCTAATGTTCATTTTATCGTTCTTCGCTGACAACCTTGTCCAAAATATCGTTCCACAATCCGACACAATCGTTGACTAATGCCATTTACCTACAGTATACCAACCATAGCGTAAAATTGTTAGTGGCTCTCAGTTGGATCCCCGATCAAATGCCGATAACTATCTACATCGGCTTGATGTATGAAGCGAAGAGGAAAAACAGATGAAATGTCTCAGGAGCAGATAAATTTTCAGCGAAAGGTAACGTGTTATATATTTAAACGCAAAAAAGCCCTCCCAGCTCAATAAGAGCAAGAAGGGCAATTTTTGGTGTACAAAACTTATTAACGCTTCGAGAACTGTGGAGCACGACGTGCTTTCTTAAGACCGTATTTCTTACGCTCTTTCATACGTGCATCACGAGTAAGGAATCCAGCGCGTTTCAGTGGAGTACGGTATTCAGGGTCCGCTTCGAGAAGCGCACGTGCTACACCGTGACGGATCGCACCTGCCTGACCTGTGAATCCACCACCGTCAACGTTTGCGTAAACGTCGTAGTTTCCTTGTGTTTCTGTAACGACAAGAGGCTGGTTCAAAATCTTACGAAGAGTTTCCAATGGGAAATAGTCCTGTGCATCAGTTTTATTTACGATTACCTGGCCGGTACCTGGGACTAGACGTACGCGTGCTGTAGACTTCTTACGACGTCCCGTGCCGGAGTATTGTACTTGTGCCACTCTTAATTACCTCCTTTGTTATTAGCTATGATTAGCCGCGAAGTTCGTAAACTTCTGGTTGTTGTGCTTCGTGCTTATGATTTTCACCTGCGTAGACATGAAGTTTTTTGCTCATCTTACGTCCGAGACTTCCTTTTGGAAGCATGCCTTTGATGGATTTCTCCAGCATACGCTCAGGGAATTTCTCGCGCATTTCGTTAGCGGAACGGACTTTCAAACCACCTGGGTGATTGGAGTGACGATAATATTTCTTATCCTGCCACTTATTTCCTGAAAGTTCGATTTTCTCTGCATTAATAATGATTACGTGATCGCCAGTGTCAACGTGTGGAGTGTATGTCGCTTTGTGCTTTCCGCGAAGGATGGAAGCAACTTCAGTAGATAGACGACCAAGTGTCTGTCCAGCTGCATCCACAACATACCATTTGCGTTCCACGTTTGCTTCATTAGCCATGAATGTTGTACGCATGTCGGGTTCCCTCCTGATTTTTCATTAGATTTTTACTCTGATTCGATTTATATTTCAATACGATTAGTTTCCGGGGCTAATCGTGGTATAGAAATTAAATGCCACAAGATATCATATAACATTTTCATACCAAATGTCAATAGGCACACCAGGATTCGTTGCTTTTTTCCCGGAAAGAATATCAGTAGCTCACTTCCCACAAAAACAGGCCGTGACCGGGGGTCGTGAAACCTGCGAGCCTGCGGTTGTGTTCCGCAAGAGCCCGGGGTATCGTGTCGATTTCTTTTTTCCCCTCCCCGATCTCAAGCAGGGTACCCATCATAATCCGGACCATATTGTACAAAAAGCCGTTTCCTCTTACGATGAACTCCAGTTCTTCCCCTGTTACGTTCAATTCTGCCCGGGATACCGTACGGATTTTGTTTCCTTTCAGCGTAGTCTTCGCCGAACAGAATGCAGTAAAATCGTGAGTGCCGAGAAACTGTTTTACGGCTTCCTGCATTTTTTCTATGTCAAGATTCCGGGGATGATGATAGACCGTTCTCCTACGGAACACGTCCCGGGAACGGACCGGTCTTACATAATAACGATACTCTTTCTCTTTGACGTCGAACTGGGCGTGGAAACTTTCTTCCACGTATTCTGCCTGTTTGACATAAATATCAGAAGGAAGCAGGGTCTCAAGCGCCCTCACCCAGCGATTTTCAGGCACTGCAAGAGAAGTGTCGAAATGGAAGACCTGACCTTTGGCATGGACGCCGGCATCCGTACGCCCGGAAGCGATGATGCGTACGTGTTCTCCTTTATGCATAGTTCGGAGCGCCTTCTCCAGCTCTTCCTGCACCGTTTTTCCGTTAGGCTGGATCTGAAATCCCGAATAGCCGGTGCCGTCGTATTCCACTGTACATTTTACCCGTTTCATTATATTTCACACCCTCGTTCCTATCGTGGCCGCCATAATGAGACAGAACAAGAAAAACACGATGTAATCTTTTTTCCGGAAAAGCAGGGCCCGGATCTTCGTCCGGCCCTCCCCGCCCTGGTACCCTCTTGCTTCCATCGCCATCGCGAGCTCTTCGGCACGCTTGAATGCACTGACAAACAGAGGGATAAGGAGCGGGATGACGGCGCTCATCCTGTCTTTCAGACTCCCGGTACGGAAATCCACGCCCCGGGAAGCCTGGGCTTTTGATATCTTCTCCGCTTCCTGCATAAGCGTCGGAATAAAACGCAGGGAGATTGACATCATCAGTGCCAGTTCGTGGACAGGGAAGCGCAGTTTTTTCAACGGATGAAGCAGATACTCGATAGCATCCGTAATTTCTATCGGAGACGTCGTCAACGTCAGTAACGACGTGAACAGAATAAGCAGGAAGAAACGCAAGGACAGCGTCCCGCCCTGGATCAGTGACTCTTCATAAAACGGAAAGCCGAGCACCGAGAATAGTATATCCCCCTGCCTTGAAACGAACAGGTGCAGGAGGAAAGTGAAAACGATCAGAAACCATACGGGTTTCAGGCCTTTCACAATAAACGACAGCGGGACTCTCGTGGCAAGGGCAGTCCCTATGGCGAAGGCGGTGAGAATACTGTAGCTCCACACGGAATTAGCAAAGAATACGATAATGACGAAAAAGAAAATAACGAGAATTTTCGTCCTCGGATCCAATCGATGAATGAGAGAAGTACCCGGGACATACTGCCCGATGATCATCGAATTATTCATAATCGTCTCTCCTTCCCAGCCGGGATGTGAGTTCCTTTGCTAATTCAGCAAGGGGCTGTTTGTTGTATTCGATCGAAACACCGAACTCTTTCTCAATCTTCTCCAGGAACTCGAGCACTTCCGGTATATCGAGCTGCACCTGACGCAGTTCTTCTTTTCTTTTGAACACATCGAGCGGTGCTCCCTGCATATATTTCCTGCCCTCATTCAAAATGACGACCTCGTCGGCATACGTCAGGGCATCCTCCATACTGTGAGTCACAAGTACGGTGGTAAGTTCCTCACTCTCATGGAGGGAATAGAACATATCCATCATTTCTTTTTGACCCCTCGGATCAAGACCCGCCGTAGGCTCGTCCAGAACGAGCACTTTCGGCTTCATGGCGAGCACGCCCGCGATGGCCACTCTTCTCATCTGTCCGCCGCTTAAATCAAACGGCGACTTCTCTTTCATATCTTCCGGAAGCTGCACGGCTTCAAGAGCTTTGTTTACCCGCTCCCTGATTTCTTCCTCATCCACACCGAAATTTTTCGGCCCGAAAGCGATGTCTTTCTCCACCGTCTCCTCAAATAATTGGTGTTCCGGGTACTGAAAAACGATGCCGGTTTTTTCACGCAGACTGCGTAAATTTTTATTTTTCCTTCCGGCTTCGATGACGAAATCTCCGACCTTCACACTTCCGAAAGTCGGCTGCAACAGCGCATTAATGTGCTGGATAAGCGTGGATTTCCCCGATCCGGTATGCCCGATGATTGCAGTATACGATCCCGAAGGCACATGAAAGGAGAGATTTTCGAGCGCTCTGAATTCAAACGGCGTCCCCGGGCTGTATGTATATGTTACTTCGTTGAATGTAAGTTCCATAGCTCCTCCACCATCTCCTCATGATTTAGCGGTTCCTTCCGAAAAGAAACGCCGTACTGTTTCATCTCCTCCGTCAGCTTTGCTACAAACGGCACATCAAGGCCGATGAAGGAAAGGGAGTCTTTATGGGCAAACACTTCCCGCGGGGTGCCTTCGAACCACACTTCCCCTTTGTTCATTACGATCACCCTGTCCGCTGCCACAATCTCCCGCAAGTCATGGGTAATGGTCACGAGAGACATATTCGACTTTTCCTGAACGTCCCGGACCGTTTTCAGTATTTCCTGACGACCTTTCGGATCGAGCATAGCTGTAGCCTCGTCGAGCAGCATATAATCAGGCGCAATCGCCAGTACTCCAGCAATGGCCACACGCTGCTTCTGGCCTCCGGAGAGCCGGTGAGGTTCGTGGTTCTCATAGGTTTCCATCTGTACATCCCTCAGACTTCCGGCTACTTTCTCCACCATTTCTTCCCTTGGCACTCCCTGGTTTTCCATACCGAATGCAATGTCATCCCGGACAGTCGTGCCGACAAACTGGTTGTCGGGGTTCTGAAAAACCATCCCCACTTTTTTTCTGATTTCCCACACAGACTCCGGGTTCACACTCATACCGTCCACACTGACTTTCCCGTTTTCGGCAAAGAGGAGCCCATTCATCAATTTGGCAATCGTCGACTTGCCGGACCCGTTGTGACCGATAATCGCCACCCACTCGCCTTTCTCGATGAAAAAATCGACATCTTTCAACACGGGCGGGGCGTCTTCCTGGTAGCGGAACGTCACACCTTCAAATTCTATCCTGTCCTTCATTTCCTGGCCTCCTCTTTGCTATTTCCCGGGAAATAGGGTGGAAATCAACTAACTTCCTGCACAAAAAAAGGGCTGGAGTTAACCTCACGAATGAGATACCGTCCTGCCCTTTCGCTATTATCAGACTTTATACAAGTTCGATAATCGCCATTTTTGCGCCGTCACCTTTACGCGCATCAAGTTTCAATACACGAGTGTAACCGCCCTGACGGTCTGCATAACGCGGACCAACGTCAGAGAACAGCTTCTGAAGAGCAGTTTCGGCTCCTTCTTCGTCTGCATCCTGCTTGTAAAGGAACGACTCTGCCTGGCGGCGTGCATGCAAGTCGCCACGCTTACCAAGTGTAATCATTTTTTCTACAGAGGAACGAAGTTCTTTCGCTTTCGCTTCCGTTGTTTCCAGACGTTCATGGATAATCAGATCCGTGGTGAGATTGCGCATCATTGCCACACGGTGTTCTGTTTTACGACCTAGTTTTCTCATCGATAACCCTCCTTTTCAGATGTTTCCTCTTTATCGTCAGTCTTCTTTACGAAGGCCAAGGTTAAGTTCATTCAGTTTGTGCTTAACTTCTTCCAACGATTTTCTGCCGAGGTTACGGACTTTCATCATATCGTCTTCACTCTTATTAGCCAGCTCCTGAACCGTGTTGATACCAGCACGTTTCAGGCAGTTGTAAGAACGAACCGAGAGATCCAGTTCTTCGATCGTCATCTCAAGAACTTTTTCTTTCTGATCTTCTTCTTTTTCTACCATAATTTCGGCATTTTTCGCTTCATCCGTCAATCCGACGAAGATGTTCAAATGCTCCATATATACTTTAGCCCCTAAAGAGATCGCCTCTTCCGGACGGATGCTGCCATCCGTCGATACATCCAGTGTAAGTTTATCGTAGTTGGAGATGTGCCCGATACGGGTGTTCTCCACCTGATACGTTACACGGGAGACAGGGGTAAAGATAGAGTCAACCGGAATTACTCCTATTGGTAAATCTTCGTGGTTGTTCCCTTCAGCCGGGCGATATCCTCGACCGCTTTCAGCTGTAATACGCATACGCAGATTCGTATTACTATCAAGGGTAGCGATGTGAAGTTCCGGATTCAGTACTTCAACGTCACTATCATGAGTAATATCAGCAGCGGTGACTTTTCCTTCACCCTGGACATCGATTTCCAAAGTCTTCTCATCATCAGAATAAATCTTCAGAGCAAGTTTCTTCAGATTCAAAACGACAGTGGTTACGTCTTCCATGACACCTTCGATCGTCGAAAATTCATGAAGGACCCCGTCAATTTGTACAGATGTCACAGCGGCACCGGGAAGGGAGGATAATAGGATACGACGCAAGGAGTTACCTAGTGTTGTACCATACCCACGCTCAAGCGGCTCGACGACGAATTTACCAAAAGTAGAATCATCGCTGATCTCCACCGTTTCAATGTTTGGTTTCTCAATTTCGATCATTTACACAAAAACCTCCTTCAAAACGTCGAAACCCCGGTCAGACAGAAGTCCAACCGAAATTCCTCAGGCAGGCAGCCCCTCTACCAGTAAACTGCATCTCTAAGGTTAAACGCATGGCTGTTATTGGTGGTTATAACCCTTAAAGAGGGCGATAAAACAATTCAGACTATAATTACACGCGACGACGTTTCGGTGGACGGCAACCGTTGTGTGGAACCGGCGTTACATCTCTGATAGCTGTGATTTCGATACCTACTGCCTGGATGGAGCGGATAGCCGCTTCACGGCCGGCGCCAGGCCCTTTAACAGCTACTTCAAGATCTTTCATGCCGTTATCCATAGCTTCTTTTGCAGAAGTTTCTGCAGCCATTTGTGCTGCAAATGGAGTAGATTTACGGGAGCCTTTGAAACCGAGAGTTCCGGCACTGCTCCAGCTGATCACATTACCTTGCACATCTGTAATCGTGATAATCGTGTTGTTGAAAGTAGAGCGGATATGAGCAATACCACTCTCCACATTCTTTTTCACGCGACGTTTCCGGGTACGGGTGTTCTTACGTGCTACCATAACTATACCTCCTTTATCAATTGATTATTTACGTTTGTTTGCTACTGTACGACGAGGACCTTTACGGGTACGGGAGTTGTTTTTCGTCTTCTGGCCGCGACTTGGAAGACCACGACGGTGACGAAGCCCACGGTAAGAGCCGATTTCAATCAGACGCTTAACGTTAAGGGAGTTCTCACGACGAAGGTCACCTTCGACGTTGTAGTTGTTCAGTTCAGTACGAATTTTCGTAAGTTCATCTTCCGTAAGATCACGGACACGGGTAGATTCATCTACTCCGGCATCCTGTACAATTTGACTTGCCAGGGATTTACCGATTCCGTAAACATAAGTCAATGAGATAGAAATTCGCTTATCACGAGGGATATCAACACCTGCTATACGTGCCATAGGGAACGTGCACCTCCTTTTTTATTAACCTTGTTTCTGTTTGTGTTTCGGGTGATCACAGATTACCATTACTTTGCCATTACGACGAACGACTTTACATTTATCACAAATCTTCTTAACAGAAGCCCTTACCTTCATCATTCATACCTCCTTGTTATATCGGAGCTTATTCTATTTGTAACGGTACGTTATCCGTCCTTTAGTAAGATCATACGGGGACAGTTCCACTGTCACTTTATCACCTGGAAGAATACGGATGAAGTTCATGCGTATTTTACCGGAGACGTGAGCAAGTACCGTATGCTGATTCTCAAGTTCGACTTTGAACTGAGCGTTCGGCAATGTCTCCACTACGGTTCCTTCAATTTCAATTACATCTTCTTTCGCCATCGAGTTGCTCTCCCTTCTCTAAATCAGTCACCAGTTCATTGATATATTTACTAACAGCAAATCGAAGCTTGCCGTTTGTGACACGACCTGTTTCCAGAAGGCTGCTTTGGACTTCCGGAGAGATGAAGCTCGTGCAGGACACATGCTGCATGTTCTTCTTCTTCGGCCTGTCGTATTTCCTCTTCTCTCCGTCAGCAAGCATTACAGCGCCATCTTCAAGTTTATCAATGACTACCGCATATTGACCTGCTTCCCGTCCACGCTCAATACGAACAATTTGACCTATTCGCGGACTCGATTCCGATTCGCTCACAGTACGATCACCTTCATTTAAAGTAATAAACACAGTAATCGCGTCGGAGAGGAACTACAAGCTCCTGCCGTTTCGCATTACCACTTTCGGACACTAACTTTGAACATAACAAGGAACACTTTCAATTTCAAGAAAAAAGTTTCGCTATTACGTGAAAGGTTACCGTGCCCATCCATGGCAACCCTCATTTACTCCGGGTTCTCTGTTTCACCTTAAGAAAGATGCTGAAGGCGTTCATCAATATCGTTGAATACTTCCTCGATATTTCTGTTGCCCTCTACCGTAACGAGATAGCCCTTCTCTTCGTAAAAGTCCAGAAGAGGCTGAGCCTGTTCCACGTTCACTTCGAGTCGGTTTTTCACTGTTTCCGGCTGATCGTCTTCCCTCTGGATAAGAACAGCACCGTCGTTATCGCATTTGCCTGGTGTTTTCGGAGGATTGAATTGAACGTGGTACGTAGCTCCACATTCAGGGCAGACTCTCCTGCCGGTCAACCGGTCCACAAGTATTGTTTGTGGAACATCTATGTGAAGCACATAGTCGAGAGATGTCTCCAGCTCTCCAAGCAGATTCTCAAGAGCTTCTGCCTGTTCAAGCGTGCGCGGGAAACCGTCAAGGAGGAATCCTTTCTGGCAGTCCGGCTTGCTGAGACGTTCGCGGACGATTCCGATCGTGACCTCATCCGGAACCAGCGCCCCTTCATCCATATATGATTTAGCTTCTTTGCCTAGTTCTGTGCCTTCTTTGATAGCTGAGCGGAACATATCTCCGGTAGAGATATGAGGAATGTTATATTTTTCGACTATTTTCTCGGCCTGGGTGCCTTTTCCGGCTCCAGGGAGACCCATCAAAATTAAATTCAACTTTTTCCCTCTCTCCCGTATCTTAGTTTTACACTATTTATTTAATGAAGCCTTTATAGTGTCGCTTCACCAGCTGACCTTCCAGTTGCTTCATCGTATTCAGTGCTACACCTACCACGATCAAGAGACCAGTTCCTCCGATCTGTATGCTTGGCGGAAGCCCTGCAAGGGAGCCAAGAATAATCGGAAGGACAGATACAGCCGCCAAAAAGAGTGATCCTACGAAGGTTAAACGGTACATAACCCGTGTCAAATACTTCTCCGTATTCGCACCGGGACGTATCCCCGGGATATACCCGCCTTGTTTCTTAAGGTTTTCAGCCATTTGTTCAGGGTTCACCTGCACAAACGTATAGAAGTATGTGAACGCTATGATAAGCGCTACATAAATAATCATACCCGGCCAGTTCTCATAATTGAAAATGTACTCGATCGTAGAAGCGATCTCGCTATTTTCAAAGAATCCGGCTATCGTTCTTGGAGCAATAATGAAAGAAATCGCGAATATGACTGGAATAACTCCAGCAGCGTTCACTTTGATCGGCAAGTGGGTGGAATGCCCACCGACTGGAGATCTGTTTACCTGACGTTTTGCATACTGAATAGGGATTTTACGCAGCGCCTGCTGAATGAACACGACTCCCACAATAACTGCAACAATCACAAGAGCAATGAGAGCCACGATGACGAGGTTGATGAAGAGTTCCTCTCCTGCGCCAGTTATATACTGATCATACAACTGGTTCACACCATTCGGAATTGCAGCAACAATACCTGCGAAAATTAAAATTGAAATCCCATTTCCTACGCCATGGGAAGTGATTTGCTCACCAAGCCACATAAGGAATGCAGTCCCGCCTGTCAGTACGAGCGCAATAGCTGCGAACTGGGGAATACCAGGGTTTGAGATCAGCTGACCTCCTGCCATGGCATTGAAACCAATGGACATACCAATGGCCTGTATGAAGGCAAGGACAATAGTTCCATAGCGGGTAAACTGAGCTAATTTCCGGCGTCCCACTTCCCCCTGCTTTTTCCACTCTGCAAATTTAGGAACGACGTCCATCTGCAGAAGCTGCATGATAATGGAAGCAGTGATGTAAGGCATAATCCCCATCGCAAAGATAGAGAAGTTCTGTAATGCCCCACCTCCGAATGTATTCAGAAAGCCGAAAGCATTCTGTTCATCCATGAAGTTGATCGCTTCATTATTTGTAAACGGCACGGGGATAAAGGCCCCCATCCGGAATACGATAAGCATAAGCAGGGTGAAAATGATTTTTCGCCGGAGATCACCCACGCGCATAAAATTGGAGATTGTCCGGAACATTAAATCACCTCAGTTTGACCGCCCGCCGCTTCGATTGCTTCTTTGGCAGAAGCCGAGAACTTATGAGCT
The DNA here is from genome assembly GCF_900156705.1 of Salimicrobium salexigens. NCBI lineage: Bacteria > Bacillati > Bacillota > Bacilli > Caryophanales > Bacillaceae > Salimicrobium > Salimicrobium salexigens. The sequence continues at coordinate 18,969 of NZ_FTOK01000011.1, forward strand.
TTTACTGTGAGTTTCCTATCAATGTTACCTTTTCCTAGGATCTTAACACCAGCTTTTACTTTGCTGACAGTACCTGTTTCAAGCAGAAGCTCCGGAGTTACTTCCGTGCCTTCTTCGAAACGATTCAAAGTCTCTAAGTTCACAACTGTATATTCCGTACGGTGAATGTTCGTGAAACCACGCTTAGGCACGCGTTGGAATAAAGGCATTTGGCCACCTTCGAAACCTGGACGGATTTTGCTCCCGGAGCGCTGACCCTGTCCTTTGTGTCCACGACCGGATGTTTTTCCGTTACCGGAAGCCATCCCACGTCCTACGCGGTTACGTTTTTGACGGGACCCTACTTTGGAATGTAGTTCATGAAGTTTCATGTGAGCACCTCCTTATTTATAAATTGATTATACTTCTTTTACATCAGCCAGGTGTGAAATCTTATTGACCATTCCACGCATAGCCGGATTGTCTTCTACGACTACTGACTGGCGAATTTTATTAAGTCCTAGCGCTTTAACGGTGTCCTTCTGGTCCTGCGGACGGCCGATTACACTGCGCGTGAGGGTAACTTCTAACTTTTGAGCCATTGTATTTCCCTCCTATCCTACAGTTCTTCCACGGATTTCCCACGAAGTCTTGCCACATCTTCGGCACGCTTCAATTCAGTAAGACCCTTGATAGTAGCACGGATCATGTTGATTGGCGTGTTCGAGCCAAGAGACTTCGAAAGGATGTCCTGCACACCTGCAAGTTCGAGTACGGCACGGACAGGTCCGCCTGCGATAACACCGGTACCTTCTGCGGCCGGTTTCAACAGCACGTTACCGGCGCCGAAGCGACCGTGAATTTCGTGAGGAATCGTTGTATTTTTAATTGGTACAGTTACCAGGTTCTTTTTCGCATCATCAATTGCTTTTTTGATGGCGTCCGGAACTTCCTGCGCTTTGGCAGTACCGAAACCGACATGACCGTCTTTGTCGCCCACTACTACAAGTGCGGCAAAACGGAAACGACGTCCACCTTTTACCACTTTCGCAACGCGGTTGATCGTAACAACGCGCTCTTCAAGATCTAGTTTGTTAGGGTCAATCTTTGTACTCATACATGTCCCTCCTTTTACGATTAAAATTGTAGTCCAGCTTCACGAGCTGCATCGGCCAAAGCTTGTACACGGCCGTGATAAAGATAACCACCGCGGTCGAATACTACTGTTTCATAGCCTTTTTCTTTCGCACGTTCTGCAACGAGCTGACCAATGCGTTTAGCAGCTTCAACGTTGCCGCCACGATCAAGGTCGAACCCTTTGTCCATTGTCGATGCACTGGCTACTGTCGTTTCGCTCACATCATCGATCAATTGTGCGTAAATATGGTTGTTGGAACGATAAACGTTCAGACGTGGACGCTCCGCAGTACCGGAGATGTTCTTACGGACACGTGCATGACGTTTCTTACGCATAGTGTTTTTATCGGTCTTTGAGATCATTTAAGTCACTCCTTTCTTACCCTGACACCTTATTTAGCTGTCTTACCTTCTTTAGTACGGACAGTTTCGTTCTCGTAACGGATCCCTTTACCTTTGTAAGGCTCAGGAGGACGAATCGCACGGATGTTAGCGGCCACTGCTCCGACGAGCTCTTTATCAATGCCTTTGATGACGATTCTAGTGTTCGTAGGAACTTCGATATCGATACCTTCGCGGTTTTCGATTTCTACCGGGTGGGAGTAGCCGGCGTTTACGGTTACTTTTTCACCCTGTTTTTGAGCACGATATCCGACACCGCGGATTTCAAGTGCTTTTTCAAAACCCTGGGACACTCCTACAACCATGTTATTGATCAGGCTGCGTGTTGTACCGTGGAGAGCTTTATGCTCCTGCTTATCACTCGGACGCTCTACAGTAAGAACGTTGTCTTCCTGTTTCACGGTCATTTCGTCGGAGATAGTGGTAGCCAGTTCCCCTTTTGGTCCTTTTACTGCAACTCTGCTATTTTCCTGGGTGACTTCTACACCTTCAGGCAGTTCAATTGGTAATACACCAATACGTGACATTCATTACACCTCCTGTTCGTATCTGTTTTCTTACCAGATGTAAGCAAGCACTTCGCCACCGATAGCTTGTGCACGTGCTTCTTTATCTGTCAAAACACCTTTTGATGTGGAAACGACTGCAATACCAAGGCCGTTAAGAACTCTCGGCACTTCGTCAGCTTGTGCATACACACGAAGACCCGGTTTCGAAATCTTCTTGATGCCTGAAATTACTTTCTGCTCTGTCTGGCTGTACTTCATGAAAATACGAAGTATGCCCTGCTTACCATCCTCTACCTGTTCATAGTCACGAATGAAACCCTCACGTTTAAGGATATCAGCGATCTCTCTTTTCAGGTTAGAAGCCGGTAGCTCCAACTTCTCGTGACGTACCATATTCGCGTTACGAATACGAGTCAGCATATCTGCAATTGGATCTGTCATTGTCATAACTTTTACCTCCTTCCCAGTCCTCGGGTTTACCAGCTGGCTTTTTTGACGCCAGGAATTTGTCCTTTATATGCTAGTTCGCGGAAACATATACGGCACAACTTGAATTTACGAAGTACGGAATGCGGACGTCCGCAACGTTCACAACGAGTGTATTCGCGTACCTGGAATTTCTGTTTGCGCTGTTGTTTCGCAACCATTGATTTTTTAGCCACTATTTTCCCTCCTTATAGTCAGTTCTTAGTTTTTAAACGGCATACCGAACTGAGCTAATAGTTCACGAGACTCTTCGTCTGATTCAGCACTGGTAACGATAACAATATCCATACCACGTACTTTGTTAACTTTGTCATAGTCGACTTCCGGGAAAATCAATTGTTCTTTCACACCTAGAGTGTAGTTACCGCGGCCGTCGAATGCTTTCTTGGAGATACCACGGAAGTCACGGACACGTGGCAATGACACGGCGATCAACTTCTGAAAGAATTCGTACATGCGCTCTCCGCGCAGAGTAACTTTAGCTCCGATTGGCATTCCTTCACGAAGACGGAATCCAGCGATAGATTTCTTCGCTTTCGTTACCATCGGTTTTTGACCGGAGATAAGCTCCAGTTCCTCTACCGCGTTATCAAGTGCTTTAGCGTTCTGCACAGCATCGCCTACACCCATGTTGATAACGATCTTTTCAATTTTCGGAGTTTCCATTACGGAATCGTAGTTGAACTTTTCCATAAGGGATGGAACAATTTCTTTTTGATATTTCTGTTGAAGTTCGTTCATCGGTAAGCCCTCCTTTCGCCAGTTGGATTATTTATCTAGTGCTTCACCGGATTTTTTCGCGATACGAACCTTTTTACCATTCTCTGTCTTATGACCGATTCTTGTCGGTTCACCGGACTTAGGATCGATCGGTAGAACGTTGGATACATGGATAGCTGCTTCCTGAGTAAGGATACCGCCCTGAGGATTATCCTGAGAAGGCTGAGCGTGCTTTTTCACTTCGTTGACACCTTCAACGAGGACACGTTCTTTCTTAGGGTAAGCTTCAAGTACCGTACCTTGCTTTCCTTTATCTTTTCCAGAGATAACCATGACTTTGTCACCTTTTTTTACGTGCATACTTCGCGCACCTCCTTACCACGGCTTTCTTGATTTTTTATAGAACTTCCGGAGCTAGTGAAACGATCTTCATGAATTTGTGTTCACGAAGTTCACGGGCTACTGGTCCGAAAATACGGGTTCCTCTCGGTCCTTTATCTTCACGGACGATAACCGCAGCGTTTTCGTCGAAACGAATGTAAGAGCCGTCTTTACGACGTGCACCACTTTTCGTACGTACGATGACAGCCTGAACAACTTCACCTTTTTTAACAACGCCCCCTGGTGTTGCTTGTTTAACCGTAGCAGTGATGACATCACCGATGTTCGCAGTCTTACGACCGGAACCGCCCAGCACTTTAATGGTTTGGATCTCGCGTGCACCAGAGTTGTCTGCAACTTTTAGACGTGATTCCTGTTGGATCATTTACGTGTAACCTCCCTTCGGAATATCTCCGAATCATCTTTTTAGATAGTAACTGCTTCTTCGATTACTTCTACGAGACGGAAACGTTTTGTAGCGGATAGAGGGCGGGTTTCCATGATGCGTACCACGTCTCCCTGTTTCGCCTGGTTGTTTTCGTCATGCGTTTTAAATTTCTTGGAATATTTAACACGCTTGCCGTAAAGCTTGTGGAATTTATACGTTTCAACAAGTACAGTGATCGTTTTGTCCATTTTGTCGGACACAACGCGACCAGTATATACTTTACGATTATTACGTTCAGCCATGTGAGGGTGTCCTCCTCTCCATTATTAATTGTTCGTGCTTAGTTCACGTTCGCGTGCAACTGTCTTCATACGGGCGATGGACTTGCGAACCTGACGAATGCGAGCAGTGTTCTCAAGTTGGCCTGTAGCCAGTTGGAAACGCAGATTAAAAAGTTCTTCTTTAAGAGACTTTACCTTCTGTTCAATTTCGGCAGTGGTTAGTTCGCGGATTTCATTAGCCTTCATTGATTTCACCACCAATTTCTTCACGTTTTACAAATTTAGTACGAATCGGGAGCTTATGAGAAGCCAGACGCAACGCTTCGCGCGCTACATCTTCCGATACCCCTGCGATTTCGAACATGATTTTTCCTGGTTTAACAACTGCGATAAAACCTTCCGGAGCACCTTTACCGGAACCCATACGAACTTCGAGGGGCTTCGATGTATATGGCTTGTCAGGGAAGATTTTGATCCATACTTTACCGCTACGCTTCATGTAACGGGTCATGGCAATACGGGAAGCTTCGATCTGACGGGCGGTGATCCATGCCGGATCTACAGCCTGAAGTCCATATTCACCAAACGCTACAGAAGTTCCGCCTTTTGCGCGGCCTTTCAGACTTGGACGATGTTGACGACGATATTTAACACGTTTTGGCATTAACATAATGCGGTTCCCCCTTTCTTATTGATTGCCTTTAGTTGGAAGAACTTCGCCACGATAAATCCACACTTTAACACCCAGTTTACCGTACATGGTGTTAGCTTCTGCAGTACCATAGTCGATATCTGCACGCAATGTGTGTAGTGGTACAGTTCCTTCACTGTAGTATTCAGCACGGGCGATGTCAGCTCCGCCGAGACGACCGGAAACTTGAGTACGGATACCTTTGGCACCTGCACGCATGGAGCGTTGAATGCTCTGCTTTTGTGCACGACGGAAAGATACGCGGTTTTCCAGCTGCTTGGCGATACTATCAGATACGAGAGTAGCATCAAGATCAGGCTTTTTAACCTCGATAATGTTGATGTGAACTCGTTTGCCTGTGCGGTTGTTCAATTCTTTACGTAGAGCTTCCACTTCGGAACCACCTTTACCGATAACCATTCCAGGTTTTGCGGTATGGATCGTTACGTTTACGCGGTTCGCAGCACGTTCGATCTCGATAGTAGATACAGAAGCTTCGCTTAGACGTTTCTCGATATATTCACGGATTTCAATATCTTCGTGGAGAAGGTTTGCATATTCGTTGTCTGCGTACCATTTCGACTCCCAGTCGCGAATGACACCGACACGGAAACCTATCGGATTAACTTTTTGGCCCACTGATTATCCCTCCTTCTTTTCTGATACAACCACTGTGATGTGGCTGGTTCTTTTATTGATCTGACTCGCGCGTCCCATAGCACGTGGACGGAAACGTTTGAGTGTTGTGCCTTCGTCTACGAATGCTTCGGAAACGACCAGGTTGTCAGGATCCAGCTCATTGTTGTGTTCAGCGTTAGCGATAGCTGAATTCAATACTTTTTCAATAATCGGCGAAGCTCCGCGATTTGTGTTGCGTAGTGTCGCAATAGCATCACCGGTGTCCATTCCTCGAATCAAGTCGATAACTAAACGCGCTTTACGAGGAGCGATACGGACTGTTTTAGCAACTGCTTTAGCTTGCATGGAAGTGCCTCCTCTCTACCTTAGCGTTTTGTTTTTCTGTCGTCACCAGAGTGCCCTTTGAACGTACGGGTCGGTGCGAATTCACCCAGTTTGTGTCCTACCATGTCTTCTGTAACATAAACTGGTACATGTTTACGTCCGTCATATACAGCAATTGTCTGACCGACGAAGTTTGGGAAAATTGTGGAACGGCGTGACCACGTTTTGATCACGTGACTGTTGTTACCTTCGTTGTTGCTTTCGACTTTTTTCATCAAATGGTCATCTACAAAAGGTCCCTTTTTCAGGCTGCGGCCCATTGATAAACCTCCCTTCGCGATTGAGAGACGGGGTTGTTATCCCGCCCTTTCAATCCCGTTATTTTTTACCTTTTCTGCGTACAATATATTTATCAGTAGATTTATTACGTTTACGCGTCTTGTAACCAAGAGTCGGCTGACCCCATGGTGTAACTGGAGATGGCATACCGATAGGGGCACGGCCTTCACCACCACCGTGTGGGTGATCACTAGGGTTCATAACAGAACCACGTACACCCGGGCGCTTACCTTGCCAGCGGGAACGTCCAGCTTTACCGATGCTGATAAGTTCATGTTCAACGTTTCCTACCTGGCCGATAGTTGCACGGCACGTGCTGAGGATGAGGCGAACCTCTCCGGAAGCGAGACGTACAAGTGTGTACTTGCCTTCACGACCGAGAATCTGACCGGAAGCACCTGCGGAGCGTACAAGCTGACCGCCGCGTCCTGGTTTCAGTTCAACGTTGTGTACTGTCGTACCTACAGGCAGGTCGATCAGTTTTTTTGCGTTACCCGGTTTGATGTCTGCATCTTTCCCGGAAGAAATTTCTTTGCCTACTTTAAGACCTTTCGGTGCAAGGATGTAGCGCTTCTCCCCATCTGCATAGTTGATCAATGCAATGTTAGCGGAACGGTTCGGATCGTATTCGATCGTAGCAACGCGTCCTGGTATTCCGTCTTTATCGCGTTTGAAGTCGATAACACGGTACTGACGCTTGTGTCCGCCGCCTTGATGACGAACCGTGATACGACCGTGCGTGTTACGTCCACCGCGTTTGTGCAGCGGAGTAAGCAGGGAGCGTTCCGGTTTGTCCGTAGTAATTTCTGCGAAGTCTGACATAGACATATGCCGACGACCATTAGTTATTGGACGGAATTTTTTAATCGCCATCTTTTTTCCCTCCTTCAGTTTTTATTTATACTTCGAAAAATTCGATTTCTTCACTGTTTTCAGTAAGTGTAACAATCGCACGTTTCTTATCGGAACGGTATCCACCGTACCTGCCCATGCGCTTGAATTTACCTTTGCGGTTGATAGTGTTGACGCCGGCTACTTCTACTCCGAAAATCTCTTCGACTGCTTTTCTGATCTCCGTTTTATTAGCTTTTGTTTCCACTTCAAACGTGTATTTCTTTTCTCCCATAAGATCGGCAGAATTCTCAGTGATTACGGGGCGCTTAATAATATCGCGTGGTTCTTTCATTATGAGAGCACCTCCCCTACTTTTTCAGCCGCATCTTTCGTTACAATAACTTTGTCATGCGTAAGCAAATCAAGAACGCTTACTTGGTCAAACGTTACCGTTTCGACTTTTGGCAGGTTATTGGAAGAAAGAACGACATTTTCTTCTTTCTGTGCTGTAATGATTAGTGTGCTTTCGTTTGCGTCCAGTGCTTTAAGGAAGTTGACTACTTCTTTCGTTTTCGGAGCGTCCATGGACAACTCTTCTACGGCAAAAAGGTTTTCTTCCTGAACTTTTGAAGAGTAAGCAGAACGAAGTGCAAGACGACGTACTTTTTTAGGCAATTTGTAACTGTAGCTGCGTGGTGTAGGGCCGAATACTGTTCCGCCGCCTACCCATTGCGGGGCACGGATAGTACCTTGACGGGCACGACCTGTACCTTTCTGGCGCCATGGTTTACGTCCACCGCCACTCACTTCGCCGCGTGTCTTCACTTTATGCGTCCCCTGACGCTTGGAAGCCTGCTGCATAAGAACAGTTTCGTGAAGCACGTGTGTGTTCGGTTCGATACCGAATACTGCATCGTTCAAATCCAAATCTCCAACTTTCGAACCGCTTTGGTTAAATAGTGCTACTTTAGGCATGACATATCCTCCTTTCGTTTATTATTAGTTAGCCTTGACCGCACTTTGAACTTGTACGTAAGATTTTTTCGCACCAGGTACGTTACCTTTAACGAGAAGCAGGTTGCGCTCAGCGTCAACTTTCACTACTTCAAGGTTTTGAATGGTTACCTGATTGCCACCCATCTGACCCGGAAGGTCTTTGCCTTTAAATACGTGCATGGAGTTGATATCCCCAAGCGTACCAGGGCGACGGTGATAGCGTGAACCGTGTGTTTCAGGTCCGCGGGAGTGGTTGAAACGTTTAATCGTTCCCTGGAACCCTTTCCCTTTGGATGTTCCTGTTACGTCGATTGCGTCACCTTCTGCGAATAAATCCACCTTAACTTCCTGACCAAGTTCATAGTCGTCAGTATTAACGTTACGGACTTCACGAACGTAGCGCTTAGGTGTTGTGTTAGCTTTTTTAGCATGTCCTGTTTCAGGCTTTTTCACACGATTCGCTTTTTGATCAGCGAAACCTAATTGAATGGAATCGTAACCGTCATTTTCCGTAGTTTTCTTTTGAAGAACTACGTTCGGCTCAGCCTGAATTACTGTTACAGGTACAAGTTCTCCGTTATCGGAGAAGATCTGAGTCATACCGACTTTACGTCCTAAGATACTTTTCGTCATCCGTTACACCTCCTATTATATCGTTTCATTTATAGTTTGATTTCAATATCTACACCAGACGGCAGGTCCAGACGCATCAATGCATCGACCGTTTGTGGTGTCGGGTTTACAATGTCGATAAGACGCTTGTGTGTGCGCATTTCAAACTGCTCACGAGCATCTTTGAATTTGTGGGTCGCACGTAGTACAGTGTACACCGATTTGTCTGTAGGAAGCGGGATCGGACCCGATACTTCAGCTCCAGAACGGTTAGCTGTATCTACAATCTTTTCAGCGGACTGATCCAGGACTCTGTGATCGAACGCCTTCAAACGAATACGAATTTTCTCTTTTGCCATTATTTTCCCTCCTTTATCGCCTATTTTTAAAACAGACTGGCTCCACGAAAATTCCTTGACTCACCCGCCATGGCAAAGGGGCCGGGTGTGTCAACAACCTTCCGTATCATCGTCTTTCATGACCAACATTAAACATTATAAAGAAAAACCCCCTTGAATGCAAGGGGTTCAGTTAATTTTTATGTGATCATCCTTAAATAGTTTACCTATTTTTTTCGCTCAACGCAACTCCGTTTTGAAAACTTCTTCACGAATGGAAATGTTCTGTACACAAAAAAAGATCAGGGGAGCATCCCCTGATCTTTCCGGGCTTTCATTATTACTCGTCGATACGGGCAACAACGCCGGCGCCTACAGTACGTCCACCTTCACGGATGGAGAACTTCGTACCGTCTTCGATTGCGATTGGAGAGATAAGGTTAACTGTCATCTCTACGTTATCGCCAGGCATTACCATTTCTACTCCCTCAGGAAGTTCGATAACACCAGTTACGTCCGTAGTACGGAAGTAGAATTGCGGACGATAGTTGTCGAAGAATGGAGTGTGACGTCCACCTTCATCTTTTGAAAGTACATATACTTCCGCGTGGAATTTCGTGTGCGGTGTGATAGAACCCGGCTTGGCAAGAACCTGACCGCGGTTGATATCTTCACGCGCTACACCACGTAGAAGTGCACCAATGTTGTCGCCAGCTTCTGCATAGTCGAGAAGCTTACGGAACATTTCAACACCAGTTACAGTAGTTTTCTTAGCTTCTGGAGCAAGACCGATGATTTCTACATCGTCACCGACTTTAACCTGTCCACGCTCAACACGGCCAGTCGCAACTGTACCACGGCCAGTGATGGAGAAAACGTCCTCAACAGGCATCATGAATGGCTTGTCTGTGTCACGGTCCGGTGTTGGGATGTGAGCATCAACTTCAGCCATAAGGTCAAGGATAGCCTGCTCGTGGTCAGCATCGCCTTCGATAGCTTTAAGAGCAGAACCTTTAACAACCGGAGACTCGTCTCCGTCGAAGTCATACTCGGATAGAAGATCGCGAACTTCCATTTCAACAAGTTCAAGAAGTTCTTCGTCGTCTACCATGTCAGTTTTGTTAAGGAAAACAACGATAGCCGGAACACCAACCTGACGGGATAGAAGGATGTGCTCACGAGTTTGTGGCATCGGACCGTCAGCTGCGGATACTACAAGGATAGCTCCGTCCATTTGAGCTGCACCAGTGATCATGTTTTTAACATAGTCAGCGTGACCTGGGCAGTCTACGTGTGCATAGTGGCGAGTTTCAGTTTCGTACTCAACGTGAGCTGTGGAGATAGTGATCCCACGCTCGCGCTCTTCAGGTGCTCCATCGATGGAGTCGTATGCGCGAGCTTCCCCGCTACCGGAAGTTTTGTGAAGTACAGTTGTGATTGCTGCAGTTAGAGTTGTTTTACCATGGTCAACGTGTCCGATAGTACCAATGTTAACGTGGGACTTTGACCGGTCGAATTTTTCTTTAGCCATTCTATAGTTCCTCCTTTAATATAATGAAAATGTATTTATAAAGGTATTGGATGGAGCAGGGAAGAAACCAAATTCTTCTCTGCTTACCATACAATTATTCCTTTTAAACGTCAATAAGATTAATTAACCACCGACGTTTTTCTTAATGATCTCTTCGGAAATGCTTTTCGGCACTTCTGCATAGTGATCAAAGTACATAGTGTAAGCTCCGCGACCCTGCGTGTTAGAACGAAGAGCAGTCGCGTAACCGAACATTTCGGAAAGCGGTACGTACGCGTTTACGACCTGAGCCGGTCCGCGAGCTTCCATACCGTCTACACGTCCACGACGTGAAGTGACATCACCCATGATGTCTCCCATGTACTCTTCAGGGATGACGATTTCTACTCTCATCATCGGCTCAAGAAGTACCGGCTGACATTTACTTTTCGCTTCTTTAAGCGCCATGGAACCAGCTACTTTAAATGCCATTTCGTTAGAGTCTACATCGTGGTAGCTTCCATCGAAAAGAGTAGCTTTAACGTCAACAAGCGGGTAACCGGCCAACACACCGTTTTCCATTGATTCTCTGAGTCCCTGTTCAACGGAAGGGATATATTCGCGTGGTACTACACCACCGACGATTTTGTTCACGAACTCAAAACCGGCACCTTCTTCGTTAGGTTCGATAGTGACCCATACGTGTCCATACTGACCACGTCCGCCGGACTGACGTACGAATTTACCTTCCACATTCGCAGAAGCGCGGAATGTTTCACGATAGGCAACCTGCGGAGCACCGATGTCGGCGTCCACTTTGAATTCACGTTTCAGACGGTCAACAATGATGTCCAGGTGAAGTTCACCCATACCGGAGATGATCGTCTGACCGGTTTCTTCATGTGTTTCCGTACGGAATGTAGGATCTTCTTCTGCCAGTTTACCAAGAGCGATGGACATTTTGTCCTGATCCGCTTTCGATTTCGGCTCGATCGCTACGTCGATTACCGGTTCAGGGAATTCCATGGTTTCAAGAATAACGAGACTCTTTTCATCACACAATGTGTCTCCTGTTCCAGTATCTTTAAGTCCGACGGCACCGGCGATGTCACCGGAGTACACTTGTGAAATCTCTTCACGGGAGTTTGCGTGCATCTGCAGGATACGACCTACACGCTCACGTTTATCCTTCGTGGAGTTTTTCACGTATGAACCGGATTTCAACGTACCTGAGTAAACCCTGAAGAAAGTAAGTTTACCGACGTAAGGATCCGTCGCCACTTTGAATGCAAGAGCGGAGAACGGCTCGTCATCGTCAGGTTTACGTACTACTTCTTCTTCCGTCTGTGGCACGTGGCCTTCAATGGCACGTACATCCAGCGGTGATGGAAGGTAGTCGATAACTCCGTCAACAAGTAGCTGAACACCTTTGTTTTTAAAGGCAGATCCGCAGTATACCGGGTAGAACTCAACGTCCAGGGTACCCTGACGAATAGCTTTCTTAAGCTCGTCGTTGTTGATTTCTTCTCCTTCGAGATATTTCATCATGAGCTCTTCGTCAAGTTCTGCAACGGACTCGATAAGTTTACCACGGTATTCTTCCGCCTGTTCTTTATACTCATCCGGGATTTCGCGGGCTTCCGCACGCGTTCCGAGATCATCAAGATAGTAGAAGGCTTGCATAGAGATCAGATCGATAATTCCTTCGAAGTGATCTTCGGCACCGATTGGAAGCTGTACAGCCGCAGCGTTAGCTCCGAGACGTTCCTGAAGGGTTCCGAGGGAGTAGATGAAATCTGCTCCTACTTTATCCATCTTGTTGACGAATACGATACGCGGAACGCCGTACGTCGTCGCCTGGCGCCATACTGTTTCTGTCTGAGGTTCTACACCGGACTGGGCGTCCAGTACAGCAATGGATCCGTCCAATACACGCAGGGAACGTTCCACTTCGACTGTGAAGTCTACGTGTCCCGGTGTATCGATGATGTTGATACGGTGACCTTTCCATTGTGCTGTCGTTGCTGCAGAAGTAATCGTGATTCCACGCTCCTGCTCCTGGGACATCCAGTCCATCTGAGAAGCACCTTCGTGTGTTTCTCCGATTTTGTGAATACGCCCCGTGTAGAAAAGGATACGTTCTGTTGCTGTCGTTTTACCGGCATCGATGTGAGCCATGATGCCAATGTTCCGAGTATTTTCCAAGGAGAACTCTCTAGGCATGAATCCTTCTCCTCCCTAATTAAGAATTTTTGTTTCTCGTACTTACCAGCGATAGTGAGCGAATGCTTTGTTCGCTTCGGCCATCTTGTGCATTTCTTCACGGCGTTTCACGGCAGCACCTGTATTGTTTGCTGCGTCAAGAATTTCATTCGCCAGACGTTCCTGCATTGTCTTCTCGCCGCGTAGACGCGCATAGTTTACAAGAAAACGGAGTCCGAGTGCCTGACGACGCTCCGGACGAACTTCAACCGGTACCTGATAGTTGGAACCACCGACGCGGCGGGCGCGTACTTCAAGTACTGGCATTACGTTCTTCATGGCTTCGTCAAAAGCCTCCATTGCATCATTTCCGCTACGTTCCTGAACGAGTTCAAATGCTTTGTAAAGAATAGTCTGAGCTTTCCCGCGCTTACCATGTACCATAATCTGGTTGATCAGACGCGTTACTAGCTTGGAATCATAAATAGGGTCGGCTAACACATCACGTTTAGCTACTGGACCTTTACGTGGCATATGTCCCCCTCCTTCCTTCGAGTGTTTATCATTTTATTTTACTGCTTAGGTTTTTTTCTACCGTACTTGGAACGGCCTTGTCTGCGGCCTTCTACCGGTGCTGTGTCAAGCGCACCGCGAACAACGTGATAACGTACACCTGGCAAGTCTTTAACACGACCGCCACGGATAAGTACCACACTGTGCTCCTGAAGATTGTGCCCCATTCCAGGAATGTAGGCGTTCACTTCGAGCTGGTTAGTCAAACGCACACGTGCATATTTACGAAGAGCCGAGTTCGGTTTCTTCGGAGCCATTGTACCGACACGGGTACATACACCACGTTTTTGTGGAGATGGCTCGTCAGTCATGCGTTTTCTGTAACTGTTATACCCCTTGTTAAGAGCTGGTGAGTCAGTTTTTTTACTTTTACTCACACGGCCTTTACGTACGAGTTGGTTAATTGTTGGCATGATGTTGTCCTCCCTTCATTTCTTAATACCACACATCCAGGTGGTTCATAAAAAGGCAAAAAACAAAGCTTTCGCGCGACACGCGCCAAAACCTGTTATTTAATAGCCACTGTTGCAGCACCTACATCAATTCCGCAGGCGTTTCCGAGTTCTTTTGCTGATGGAACTTCATGGTAGTCAACGGAAAATTGACGGGCGACTTTGATCACCTTTCCTGTAACTTCCGGATCGGCATCTGCTGCCACTATCACTTCCGTTACTGTTCCGGCTTTAATCGCTTTGATGGTCTGCTTTGTTCCAATCACTAAATTCGATTTAGCCTGTGCTACTTTTTCATAAGACAATAGCATATCCTCCAAAGTAACAAGGTTGTGGAAGCACCTTGATTATAGTACCACCCTATCCTATGAGTGTCAACACTCCATAGAGTTTTTTCTCAAGGTGCTTCCTTCTGTCACCCTTGTATTTAAGCTTGCGTAGGTTCTTCCTGAACCTGCTCTTCCCGGTTCTTGTTCTCGTGTTCGGACTGGATCGTACGATAACGATTCATGCCGGTACCCGCAGGCACAAGTTTACCGATAATAACGTTCTCTTTAAGACCAAGTAGTTCATCGCGTTTTCCTTTGATCGCTGCATCGGTCAGGACACGAGTCGTTTCCTGGAAGGAAGCAGCCGAAAGGAAGCTGTCCGTTTCAAGAGAAGCCTTCGTAATACCAAGGATGACCGGTCTGCCGACTGCCGGCTGCCCGCCTTCCATGAGTACACGCTGGTTGGCTTCTTTGAACTGATGGATTTCCATGAGAGTCCCTGGAAGTACATCCGTATCACCGGAGTCCAGCACACGCACCTTACGAAGCATCTGGCGCACCATTACTTCTACGTGTTTATCGGAAATTTCCACCCCTTGCATACGGTACACTTTCTGAACTTCTTTAAGGAGGTAAGCTTCCACCCCTTCAAGACCTCTTACCTGAAGCAGTTCTTTCGGATCGATAGAACCTTCCGTAAGAGCGTCCCCGGATTTCACTTCATCTCCGACGTTCAGTTTCATTCTTGCCCCGTAAGGAGCTGTATAACTTCGGGATTCTACGGCTCCCTGTACAGTGATTTCAAGTTTCTCTTTAACTTCTTTCACATCATACACCGAACCGTCGATTTCTGAGATGACCGCCTGTCCTTTCGGATTACGTGCCTCCACGATCTCCTGGATACGCGGAAGACCCTGCGTGATGTCATCTCCGGCAACTCCGCCTGTGTGGAACGTACGCATAGTAAGCTGCGTACCAGGTTCACCGATAGACTGAGCAGCAATGATTCCTACTGCCTCTCCGACTTCCACTTCGTCACCTGTTGCCAGGTTACGACCGTAACACTTCTTACAAACGCCGTGTTTCGTATGACAAGTGAAGGCCGAGCGGATAGTTACCTCTTCCACTCCGGAATCTTCAATCGTTTTCGCTGCTTCTTCGGAGATGATTTCGTTACGCACAGCCAGCACCTCTCCGGTCTCCGGATGAGTCACTTTCTGGAATGACGTCCGTCCAACGAGACGATCCACGAGCGGTTCGATGACTTCGGAACCTTCTTTAAGAGCGGACACGTTCAGTCCTCTGTCCGTTCCGCAATCATCTTCACGTACAATTACATCCTGAGCCACGTCTACAAGACGACGGGTGAGGTACCCGGAGTCGGCAGTCTTAAGCGCGGTGTCCGCTAGACCTTTACGTGCCCCGTGTGTGGAAATAAAGTACTCAAGAACAGTAAGACCTTCCCGGAAACTGGACTTGATCGGAAGTTCGATGATCTGTCCGGACGGGTTAGCCATCAAACCACGCATACCGGCGAGCTGAGTGAAGTTGGATGCGTTACCACGCGCTCCGGAATCACTCATCATGTAAATCGGGTTGGTAGTATCGAGAGACGCCATCAGACGTTCCTGAATCGTATCTTTCGCCTGTGACCAGATTTCAATGACGCGGTTATAACGCTCTGTATCTGTAATTAGACCACGGCGGTACTGCTTGGAGACTTTATCCACTTTCGCCTGTCCCTCATCGAGAATTTCTTCTTTGTCACTCAGTACTACTACGTCGGAAACCCCGACTGTAATACCGGCCTTCGTGGAATATTTGAAACCGAGATCTTTCATCTCATCCAGCATACGGGACGTTTCACTGATAGAGAAGCGCTTGAACACTTCAGCGATGATATCACCGAGTATACCTTTTTTGAAAGGTGGTACAACTTCTCTTTGCTTCAGATCTTCGTGGACGTCCGTACCTTTTTCGATGAAGTAATGATCAGGTGTTTTAATTTCCAGGTTGCTCTGAGTCGGCTCGTTCATGTAAGGGAACGAAGCCGGAAGCATGTCGTTGAAAATAAGCTTCCCGACAGTCGTAACCAGCATCTGGTTCTTCTGTTCTTCGGTGAAAGTTTCGTTTTTAAGTGAACTGGCCTGTACTGCTACACGTGTGTGCAAGTGTACATATCCGTTCTGATAAGCCATAAGAGCTTCGTTCAGATCTTTGAATCTCATACCTTCACCGATAGCGCCTTTCCTCTCAAGAGAAAGGTAATAGTTACCGAGTACCATGTCCTGGGACGGTGTAACGACCGGTTTTCCATCTTTCGGGTTCAGGATGTTCTGAGCGGCAAGCATCAGGATGCGTGCTTCTGCCTGAGCCTCGGAAGAAAGCGGAACGTGCACGGCCATCTGGTCCCCGTCGAAGTCTGCGTTATAAGCAGTACAAACGAGCGGGTGAAGGCGGATTGCCCGTCCTTCCACCAGTGTCGGTTCGAAAGCCTGGATACCCAGACGGTGAAGTGTAGGTGCGCGGTTCAACAGTACCGGATGTTCTTTGATAACGTCTTCCAGTACATCCCATACTTCGTCGTGAACCCGTTCAATCTTACGTTTCGCCGATTTGATGTTGTGAGCAAGACCTCTTGAGACAAGCTCTTTCATAACGAACGGTTTGAACAGTTCCAGCGCCATTTCTCTCGGGAGCCCACACTGGTACATTTTCAGACTCGGACCTACGATGATAACGGAACGACCGGAATAGTCGACACGTTTCCCGAGCAGGTTCTGACGGAAACGACCCTGTTTCCCTTTCAGCATGTGAGAAAGAGATTTCAAAGGACGGTTACCGGGACCGGTGACCGGACGACCGCGACGCCCGTTATCGATGAGCGCATCCACTGCTTCCTGAAGCATACGTTTTTCGTTTTGCACGATAATAGTCGGAGCTCCAAGATCAAGCAGACGCTTCAGACGGTTGTTACGGTTGATGACCCGGCGATACAGATCGTTCAGGTCGGATGTCGCAAAACGGCCTCCATCCAGCTGTACCATCGGACGAAGCTCCGGAGGGATGACCGGAAGAACATCAAGAATCATCCACGCAGGGTCATTCCCTGAGTTACGGAAGGACTCCAGCACCTCGAGACGCTTAATCGCTCTTGTGCGTCGCTGCCCCTGAGCTGTTTTCAATTCTTCTTTAAGTGTTCCCACTTCTTCATCAAGATCTATATCATATAGAAGGAGACGGATTGCTTCGGCTCCCATATCAGCATGAAAACCGGTTCTGTACTTCTCGCGATACGAACGGTATTCCTTCTCGGAAAGAAGCTGTTTCTTCTCAAGGCCCGTTTCTCCCGGATCCGTAACGATGTAAGAGGCAAAATAAATGACCTCTTCCAGCGCTCTCGGGGACATATCAAGTACAAGTCCCATCCGGCTCGGAATTCCTTTGAAGTACCAGATGTGAGAAATCGGGGCAGCCAGTTCCAGGTGCCCCATACGCTCACGGCGTACTTTCGATTTCGTCACTTCCACTCCACAACGGTCACAAACAATTCCTTTGTACCGGACACGTTTGTATTTTCCGCAGTGACACTCCCAGTCCTTTTGAGGACCGAAAATACGCTCACAGAAAAGACCGTCCTTCTCCGGTTTCAACGTCCTGTAGTTGATTGTTTCCGGCTTCTTCACTTCTCCGTATGACCAGGAACGAATCTTATCGGATGAAGCTAAACCTATCTTCATATATTCAAAATTATTTACATCTATCAAAGGGCTTACCTCCCTTAAAGTCTCCAGGTTTTCCCCAAGCCATTTTGTGCTTTCGTCTCTTAGCTTTCCATATTCAGCTTTTCAGTTTCGATAATCTGATCTTCTTCAAGATCTCGCATTTCTATTTCTGATTCGTCGGCAGCAAGAATTTTTACATCCATACCGAGACTCTGCAGTTCCTTGATCAGTACCTTGAAGGATTCAGGCACTCCGGGTTCAGGGACGTTATCCCCTTTTACGATCGCTTCATACGTTTTCACACGTCCAACGACGTCATCCGACTTCACTGTCAGAATTTCCTGAAGGGTATAAGCCGCACCGTATGCTTCCAGAGCCCATACTTCCATTTCACCGAAACGCTGACCGCCGAATTGCGCTTTACCGCCAAGCGGCTGCTGAGTTACGAGTGAATAAGGTCCTGTCGAACGGGCGTGAAGTTTATCGTCCACCATGTGGGACAGCTTGATCATATACATCACACCTACGGAGATACGGTTGTCGAACGGTTCTCCGGTACGTCCGTCATAGAGGAGCGTTTTCGCATCGCGCGGAAGTCCTGCTTCCTCGAGTGTTTCCCACACATCTTCTTCACGGGCCCCGTCGAAAACAGGGGATGCGACACGCTCACCCAACTGACGGGCAGCCATACCGAGATGCAGTTCCAGCACCTGTCCGATGTTCATACGGGACGGTACACCAAGCGGGTTGAGCATGACGTCCACCGGTGTTCCATCAGGCATGAAAGGCATGTCTTCTTCCGGAAGGATTTTTGAAATGACACCTTTGTTACCGTGACGTCCGGCCATTTTGTCCCCCTCAGAAATCTTACGTTTCTGAGCGATATATACGCGGATCAGCTGGTTTACACCAGGAGACAATTCATCACCGTCTTCACGGTTGAATATCTTCACGTCAAGGACGATACCACCGGCACCGTGCGGCACACGCAGGGAAGTGTCCCGTACTTCACGGGCTTTTTCTCCAAAAATAGCGTGGAGGAGACGTTCTTCTGCGGAAAGTTCGGTAACACCTTTAGGCGTCACTTTACCGACGAGAAGATCTCCGTCACTAACCTCTGCACCTATGCGGATAATTCCGCGATCATCAAGATCACGAAGAGCTTCTTCCCCTACGTTCGGAATATCGCGGGTGATTTCTTCCGGTCCGAGTTTTGTATCACGGGCTTCCGATTCATATTCCTCGATATGGATGGAAGTATACACATCGTCTTTTACGAGACGTTCGCTCATGATTACGGCGTCCTCGTAGTTATAACCATCCCAGGTCATAAAAGCCACGAGCGGGTTCTGTCCGAGCGCCAGCTCTCCCATATCCATGGAAGGTCCATCGGCAAGGATTTCACCTTTGTTGACACGGTCTCCTTTGGATACGATCGGACGCTGGTTGTAACAGCTGCCCTGGTTGGAGCGGATGAATTTCTGGAGACGGTATTTGTCGAGATCGCCTTCCACTTCTTTTCCGTCCACTTCGGAGATACGGCGTACGTGTACTTCTTTCGCTTCCACCCGTTCTACGATACCAGGGTGACGGTTGATGACCGATGCACCGGAATCCTTACCGGACACATATTCCATCCCGGTACCTACAATAGGGGCATCCGGCTGGATAAGAGGTACTGCCTGACGCTGCATGTTGGCACCCATAAGAGAACGGTTGGAGTCATCGTTCTCAAGGAAAGGAATACAGGCAGTCGCAGCAGAAACGACCTGCTTCGGTGAAACGTCCATATAGTCGATGCGATCGCGGCTCACGGCCGTGTTCTCACCACGGAAACGGGCGATAACTTCAGGGTCCGCAAAAGAACCATCTTCATTCAGAATGGCGTTCGCCTGAGCGACTACATAGTTGTCTTCCTCGTCCGCCGTCAGGTAATCGATATATTCCGTGACTTCACCGGTTTCGTGGTCCACACGGCGATACGGCGTCTCAATAAAGCCGAATTCGTTCACTTTCGCATAGCTTGAAAGCGAGTTGATCAGTCCGATGTTCGGGCCTTCCGGCGTTTCGATCGGGCACATACGCCCGTAGTGGGAGTAGTGAACGTCACGAACTTCAAAACCTGCACGCTCACGTGTCAGACCACCAGGCCCAAGCGCGGACAGACGACGCTTATGCGTAAGTTCGGCAAGCGGGTTCGTCTGGTCCATAAACTGGGACAGCTGGGAACTTCCGAAGAATTCCTTGATTGAAGCTATCACCGGTCTGATGTTAATGAGCTGCTGTGGTGTAATGGAAGAGGTGTCCTGGATGGACATACGTTCACGGATTACACGTTCCATACGGGAAAGACCGATACGGAACTGGTTCTGCAGCAACTCTCCGACACTGCGCAGACGACGGTTACCCAGATGGTCGATATCATCTGTATGACCGACTTTATGGAGAAGGTTAAAGAAATAACTGATGGATGATACGATATCGGCAGGAGTGATATGTTTCACATCTTTATCCACGTTCGCATTACCGATAACATTGATCGATTTTTCACCTTCCGGATCTGTAGGATCCACGACCTTCACAGATTGAACTTTAACATCTTCATCCAGAATTGCGTCTCCAGGCTGGAGATCTTCTTCAGCGAGCGAATTCTCTTCTTTATCGAAGTGAGGGATGAGTCTATTCAGAAGACGACGGTCGATTTTGTCGCCTTTTTCACCGAGAACTTCTCCCGTTTCTTCATCTACAAGAGTCTCCGCAAGCACCTGATTAAAAAGACGATCCTTAATATGAAGCTTCTTGTTCATCTTGTAACGTCCGACGCGTGCCGAGTCATATCGTTTCGGGTCGAAGAACCTTGAAATAAGAAGGTTTCGCGCGTTCTCCACTGTCGGCGGCTCTCCAGGGCGAAGTCTCTCATAAATTTCCAGAAGAGCTTTCTCACTGTTCTCCGTATTGTCTTTTTCAAGAGTATTTCTTAAATATTCGTTGTCTCCAAGCAGCTCGATGATTTCCTCATCGTTACTGAAACCGAGAGCACGAAGCAGTACAGTGATCGGCATCTTACGGGTACGGTCGATACGCACGTGGGCTACATCTTTCGCATCCGTTTCAAATTCAAGCCATGCACCGCGGTTCGGAATAACCGTGGCAGTGTGGCCACGTTTCCCGTTCTTATCGACTTTGGCGTTGAAATAGACACTCGGGGAGCGGACCAGCTGCGAAACGATGACACGTTCCGCACCGTTTATAATGAAAGTACCTGTATCCGTCATAAGCGGGAAGTCTCCCATAAATACTTCCTGTTCTTTCACTTCCCCGGTTTCTTTATTGTGCAGACGAACCTTCACACGAAGAGGTGCGTTGTACGTCACGTCCCGGTCCTTCGATTCATCCACCGGATATTTCGGTTCTCCGAGACTGTAATCCACGAACTCAAGAGACAGATTCCCCGTAAAATCTTCTACAGGAGAGATGTCCTGGAACATCTCCTTCAAACCTTCCTTAAGGAACCAATCGTACGAAGCTGTTTGAATCTCGATAAGATTCGGCAATTCCAAAACTTCACTGATACGCGCGTAACTTCTACGCTGGCGGTGTCGTCCATATTGAACTAGTTGACCTGTCAACAGATTCACCCCTCAAACAAGCATATTATTAACAAATTTCAAGGCATATACATGCCGAAAAAACTTGCTTACTTAAATCTTGGCAAGTAAATATAGTAAACATCCACGAAGTGTGAATGGTTTATCTTCATTTCTCTCTAACGTTAGACAAAAAAGAAAAAAAGGTTTCCCTTATTAAGAAAAGGGACATACGCATAGTTCCTAAGAATTTCTACGTATTTTTACTACTAAGTAAATTGCCTCCTCTACTTCTTTCGAAAACCTCATACCTTACATACATTTTCAGTTGTAGTTTTCCGGAAAATAAAAAAACACTTGACACGTATCTTTTATACCGGCATTTTATTATACTATCACAAACCGAAATGCGGGTCAAACCTTTTTTGCTTTAAAAATGTAGTACCCTTTATTCTTCCGGATCAGATGGACTTCTTTGAAAAGCTCTTTCAATTTTGTTTCTGCGGAGGGTGCCCCCTGTTTCTTCTGGATTACGACCCATAATTCTCCGCCTTCCTTCAGCACATGTTCCGCCTCTTCAAAGATACGGTGAACCGTCTTTTTCCCGGCACGTATCGGCGGGTTGGTAACAGCGGCTGCAAACGTACGGTCTTCTACTGCTTCCGCACCATCACTCTCAATGATTTCAACATTGTTTATCCTGTTCTCTTCCGCATTGACCTTTGCAAGTTCCAGCGCCCGTGCGTTCACGTCCACCATCACTACCGAGCGGGCCGGGCTTTCAGATGCAAGCGCGAGGCCGATCGGGCCATAACCGCAGCCGATATCCAGGATATCCCCCTCCACCTCCGGGGGTTGGAATGTTTCCGCCAGTGTTCTGGAACCGAAGTCGACACCGCCTTTGGAAAATACAGCGTGGTCGGAAAAAAATGTGAATGACTTCCCTTGCAGTGTCACACTCCATTTTTTCCTTTCACTTTTTTTAGACGTATTTCTGGAATAGTAATGTTCTGTCATATAGTCACCCTCTCTCTGCAGGAATTCCGGAGATAAATAAAAGCCCGCCGGAAACAGCGGGCTTTCATCACAGGGCACTTATTACTTAACTTCGATTGTAGCTCCTGCTTCTTCAAGTGTAGCTTTAAGCTCGTCAGCGTCTTCTTTAGCAATACCTTCTTTGATAGGCTTAGGAGCGTTATCAACGAGGTCTTTCGCTTCTTTAAGACCAAGACCAGTTGCTTCGCGGACCGCTTTAACAACTTTGATTTTGGAACTTCCAGGGTTTTCAAGAACTACGTCGAATTCAGTCTGCTCTTCAGCAGCTTCTTCGCCACCTGCTGCGCCTGCTGCTGCTACTGGAGCTGCTGCAGATACACCAAATTCTTCTTCGATTGCTTTTACAAGGTCGTTTAGTTCAAGAACGGACATTTCTTTGATTGCTTCGATAATTTGTTCGTTACTCATGATATTTCCTCCTTAATAGATGTTGAGTAGTACTTACGCACTCTCTTCTTCTTTTTGATCAGCAATAGCCTGAGTGGCATATGCAAGGTTACGCACTGGCGCCTGCAGTACACTCAAGAACATAGCTACAAGTCCTTCGTAATCCGGAAGGGTTGCAAGTTCCTGAATCTGTTCAAGTGTCGCCACCTGACCTTCGACGACGCCGCCTTTGATTTCGAGGTTCGGGTGCTCTTTAGCGAAGTTGTTCAAAACTTTCGCAGGAGCTACAACGTCCTCTTCACTGAACGCAAGAGCAGTCGGACCTACAAGAACCTCATCAAGTTCTGTAAGATCTGCGTCTGCAGTTGCACGACGAACCATCGTGTTCTTGTAGACTTTGAAGTCAACGCCTGCTTCGCGCAAGTTAGCACGAAGTTCTGTTGCTGCCGCGACATTCAAACCGCGGTAATCTACAAGTACTGCAGCTTTGCTATTGCGGAACTTATCAGCAATTTCAGAGACGACCTGCTGTTTCTGCTCAATTACTTTGCTCATTGTTCCACCTCCTAATAAACTGCCATCATACCGTCCGGTGCAAAGAAAAAGCCTCCATGCACCGAGACATGGAGGCTCCTCATAAAGCAGGAAAACCTGCCTGTTTATAAGCGAACACCTCGGCAGGAAATTAAGCGCCCGGGGCGCACCTGCTGTCTACGGTACAACGTATACATTTATATAACAACGATTATCATATCTGATCTGAACCGGAAAGTCAAGGAATAATTACTTGGAAGAGCCGGAAATGTCGACCTTGATTCCAGGACCCATAGTTGCAGATACAGCAGCGTTCTTCATGTAAATACCTTTCGTCGCCTGAGGCTTCACTTTAAGAAGTTCTTCTCTAAGGGCGTCGAAGTTCTCTTTGAGTTTCGACTCGTCGAAAGATGCTTTACCGATTGGAACGTGGATATTCGCAGATTTATCAACGCGGTATTCTACTTTACCGGCTTTGATTTCCTGAACAGCTTTTTCGATTTCGAAGGTAACTGTTCCGGTTTTAGGGTTAGGCATAAGTCCTTTTGGTCCAAGTACACGACCAAGTTTCCCTACTTCTGCCATCATGTCAGGAGTAGCGACCACTACATCAAAGTCGAACCATCCCTGGTTGATACTGTTGATAAGATCCTGCTCTCCTACAAAGTCGGCACCTGCCGCTTCCGCTTCTTTAGCTTTGTCGCCTTTAGCGAAAACGAGAACACGCTGTGTTTTACCGGTACCGTGCGGCAATACCATTGCCCCGCGGATTTGCTGGTCTGCTTTTTTAGGGTCTACACCCAGACGAAAAGCAGCTTCTACTGTTTCATCAAAGTTAGCTTTCGCAGTCTGTTTCACAAGACTGATAGCTTCACTTGTTTCATATGCGTTCGAAGTATCAACGAGCTTTTCAATTTCACGTTGTCTTTTTGATTTGTTAGCCATTTCTTTTCCTCCTCGTTGTGGTTTTAGCGGTTAGACCTCCCACGGTTAAACTTCTCTCCCTTCCTTCAGGAAGAAGGAGAAGCCCCCTGTACGTTCAGGTACAGGTTTTTCTTTTAACACGATAAAGGTTGCGAAAGAAGAGACTCTTCCACTCGCAACCTGTGTTTATCAGTTCTTACCCGACCGGGATCAGTCTTCGACAGAAAGTCCCATACTGCGCGCGGTACCTTCGACCATACGCATTGCAGAATCAACGTCAGAAGCGTTAAGATCAGGCATTTTCGTTTCTGCGATTTCACGAATTTGATCGCGTTTCACAGAACCTACTTTGTTACGGTTCGGCTCCCCGGAACCGGAGTCGATTCCTGCTGCTTTCTTAAGAAGAACGGCAGCTGGCGGAGTTTTCGTTACGAATGTAAATGAACGGTCTTCAAATACCGTAATTTCTACCGGAATGATCATACCCGCTTCATCTTGTGTACGAGCGTTGAATTCCTTACAGAATCCCATGATGTTGATACCAGCCTGACCTAGTGCAGGACCTACTGGCGGTGCTGGGTTCGCTTTACCTGCAGGAATTTGAAGTTTTACTACATCTATTGCTTTTTTAGCCACGAGACACACCTCCTTAAAGTCCGTGATGTGGTTACGGGGTTTCCCCTCCCACTCTTTATCCATGAACCCCCGTTAGCTTAGGGCATGTGAATAACATAGAAATTTTATCATTCTTCCTGTTTTTTTGCAAGAAGAATTTTATTAATCCGTCAGCTTCTCAATCTGAGAGAATTCGAGTTCGACCGGGGTTTCCCGTCCGAACATGTTTACGTGGACTTTAACTTTTTGTTTGTCCACGTCCAGATTTTCAATCGTACCGGTGAAATTGGCGAACGGTCCATCGTTGACTTTCACGTGCTCGTTCACTTCAAAATCCACTTCCACATTGGACGGTTCTTTCATCCCCATACGCTTCAGTTCACGTTCCGCCTCTTCCGGCAGGAGAGGGATGGGTTTCGATCCAGAGCCGGTCGACCCGACGAACCCTGTTACACCGGGGGTGTTACGAACAACGTACCAGGAATCATCCGTCATAACCATTTCTGCGAGCACGTATCCCGGGAAGACCTTTTTCTTCGTAACTTTCCGTTTTCCGTTCTTGATTTCCGTTTCGTCTTCTTCAGGAACAATGACACGGAAGATTTTATCTTCCATACCCATTGACTCGACACGTTTTTCTAAATTAGTCCGAACCTTATTCTCATATCCTGAGTAAGTGTGGACAACATACCATCTTTTTTCCATGTGGTGGGGACAAGCGCTTTGTCCTTCCCTCCCTTATCTTCTTAATTTAACTGGAAAAAACCCGCGAACGGGTTTTCCATGCATAGTTTATTTTCCTTTATCCTGTGATCAGTTCCAGACCCTGGGAAATACCAAAATCTACGATACCGAAGAACACAGCTATGAAAGCTACGGTCACAAGAACCGTAATCGTGTAGCGCATCAGTTCATTACCGGTGGGCCAGCTGACTTTTTTCATTTCGCGCGATACGTTTTTCAAAAATGTAAACATGCGGTGACACCCCCAAACTCCATCTTACTTCGTCTCCCGGTGCAGCGTATGTTCGTTGCAGTTGCTGCAGAACTTGCGCGCTGTCAACCGTTCCTCACTACTGCCGGACTTCTTTTCGGTTGAATAGTTTCGGCTGGAGCATTCCTTACAAGCCAGAACAATTTTTCTTCTCACTATAAACGTCCCCTTATAAAGAGGTTTTAGTCACTCTCACTAATGTAGCACGGTTAAAATAGAGTGTCAATTATCCCTGAAGAGCTAACTCTTCGGCTTCTGTGTATTTCTCCATTTTCTTCTTCACACGCTGAAGAGCATTATCGATCGATTTTACGTGACGGTTGATTTTCGCGGATATTTCCTGATAGGAATCCCCATCCAGATACAGAGCGAGCACTTCCTTCTCAAGTTTGCTGAGCACTTCTTCGATTCTTTTCTCTATATCCGTAAATCGTTCCCTATGTATCATCATCTCTTCGGGATCAATTGCGTGCGATCCCATAAGTACATCGAGAAGCGTCCGGTCCGATTCTTCATCGAACACCGGTTTATCAAGGGATACGTATGAATTGAGCGGGATGTGTTTCTGACGGGTAGCGGCTTTGATGGCCGTGATGATCTGCCTCGTGATACAAAGCTCCGCAAACGCCCGGAAAGAAGAAAGTTTATCCCCCTGGTAATCACGGATAGCTTTATAAAGACCAATCATCCCCTCCTGGATGATATCCTCCCGGTCAGCACCGATGAGGAAGTATGTCCTCGCTTTTGCACGGACAAATCCTTTGTATTTCTGGATCAGATAGTTTAAAGCTTCACTATTACCCTGGGTGATGTGAGCAAGAAGCTGCTCATCATTCAGATCCTGCAATTGAAGTGTTTTCATGCCCGTCCCTCTGCCTCCTAGATTGAATCAGGATTTTCAAACCGCACTTCCTAAATATAGGAATATTATATAGGAAGCGCTTACTTCCCGTCAACACGCGTTTCAGTGGTTTCCCCGTCTCCATTTTTCGAAAGCGTCGCGCACCTCTTCCTTCAGCTGGATTTTGGAAGCTTTTGTTTTTTTTGTTCGTTCGGATACATCTTCCTCGATTGCCTTACGGGCATTTCCGATATCGATGTACAGTTCCCGGGCGGAAATCCGGTAGGCCCCCTGGGCGAAAATGACCCGTTGCTGGGCGTAATCGGAAGTAGCGACGTACACTTTCGTCCGTACGTCGTTCAGTTCTCCGGACAGTTTCTCGATCCGCTCATCCGCCGTTTCGTTCTCTTTCGTATAAATGACTTCGATTTTGGCGCTCTGCTGCTTACGTTCCATTCCTCTGACGTGGTACGCATCAAAAACCACGATGACCCTTTCCCCTCTGTAGGACTGATACTCCGCAAGCATTCCGATGAGCAGGTCCCGGGCACCGGAGAGATCGTGATCCCGCAGTTCCTTCAACTCCGGCCAGGCACCAATCATGTTGTAACCGTCAACCAGCAGGATATTCATATTTATTTCCCCGCCGGGTAACGATTCCGGTACACTTCATACATCAGAAGAGATGCGGAGACAGAAGCGTTCAGTGACTCGACGTGCCCGGTCATCGGCAGACGGACGAGCCAGTCGCATTTTTCTTTGGTGAGACGACTTATCCCCTTTCCTTCGTTCCCGATAACAAGTGCCAGTGGGAGCGTACCATCCAGTTCGCGGTAATCCTCAGCGCCATCCGCGGCAGTGCCCACAACCCAGACGAATCTTTCTTTCAGTTCATCGATGGTTCTGGCCAGATTTGTCACTCTTACGACCGGCACATGTTCGACCGCTCCGGCGGAAGTTTTGGCCACGACAGCCGTCAGCCCGACAGAACGACGTTTCGGAATGATTACTCCGTGAGCCCCGGAAGCATCTGCCGTGCGGATGATCGACCCTAAGTTATGCGGGTCTTCCAGCTCGTCGAGAATAAGAAAGAACGGCTCCT
This sequence comes from Salimicrobium salexigens, assembly GCF_900156705.1. Lineage (NCBI taxonomy): Bacteria > Bacillati > Bacillota > Bacilli > Caryophanales > Bacillaceae > Salimicrobium > Salimicrobium salexigens. The sequence goes on from NZ_FTOK01000011.1 coordinate 46,796, forward strand.
CTCCTCTTTCGGCAGCCAGGGAGAAAAGGTCTTCCATATCGCTGTACTCATAGGCCGCTACGGAAGCAGCCACCCCCTGGTGATTCCCGTCCACCAGCTGATCGATTTTTTGTTTAGGCACCCGCTGGACCAGTATGTTGTTATTTTTCGCAGCTGCTTCGAATTTTTTCGCCGCCTGCTGCTGTAACTGATCGGAAATGAAAATTTTATTAATAGGTCGTTCCGCTTTCAAAGCTTCCAGAACGGCATTCTTGCCTGTAATCCATTCTCCGCTCATCTAAATCCCCTCCTTTTCTTCGATAGTGGTAATCGCACCGGAGACGAGTTCAAAAAGCCGATCTTCGTCACCGTCCAGATAAAGATAGCCGAGGACAGCTTCAAAAGCTGTCGCGAGACGATACGTGCGGACGTCCGTGTTTTTCGGGATGGAGCCGGACTTGGCATTCCTGCCCCGGCGGAAGACGTCCGCTTCCTGCTCGTCAAGCGCTTCGTCCTCCATCCATTCTTTCGCAACGTGAGCCTGTGCACCTGCCGATACGAATCGCACAGCCGTCTGATGCAGCTCCTGCGGACGTATGGTCCCTTTTTGAAGCAGGTGCTCCCGCACGTACAGGTCATGGACAGTGTCCCCCATGTAGGCGAGAGCCAGACTTTTCATCTGATGAGCATTAGTGATACGGCTCATCCCCTTTTCCACCTCGGCCCCTGCGGTGTATCCTCAAGCGCGATCCCTCTTTCTTTCAGCTCGTCACGAAGCTGGTCGGCTCTGGCGAAATTGCGGTCTTTTCTCGCCTGTTCCCGCTCCTGTATCTTTGCATCCACTTCCTCATCCTGAAGCTCATCGGCAGCATCAATTTCAAGGCCGAGCACTCCGGTAAGGTCTTCGAGAAGCGTGGCGTAAGCTTCCAGCACTTCTTCATCCGTCTGTTCTTTCTGCTGGTACAGGTTCGCGGATTTCGCTATATCAAACAGCACGGAAATGGCATTCGCGGTATTGAAGTCGTCGTCCATTTCTTTGATAAAAGACTGTCTCAGACGCTCCGTTTCCTCCATCCACTCGTCTTTGTCATTCGTAAGACTCATGCTGGTCTTCTTCCTGTGTTTCACATTTTCATAAGCGTTCTGGATGCGTTCGAACCCGCTTTTTGCGCTTTCAAGAAGTTCCGCGCTGAAATTGATCGGATGGCGGTATTGTACACTAAGCATGAAAAAGCGGATCATCTGAGGATCGTGCTTTTTAACCAGATCATGTGCGAGGACGAAATTCCCTAGCGACTTGGACATTTTTTCATTCTCAATATTGATATAACCGTTATGCATCCAGTAACGGGCGAAATCCGTCTCATTATGTGCTTCCGACTGGGCAATTTCGTTTTCGTGGTGAGGGAAAGTTAGATCCTGTCCTCCGGCATGGATATCGATCGTATCTCCAAGATATTTTTTCGCCATCGTGGAGCATTCGATATGCCAGCCCGGACGTCCTGTCCCCCACGGGCTTTCCCAGCTGATTTCCCCATCCTTCGCTTCTTTCCAGAGAGCGAAGTCGAGCGGGTCCTCTTTCTTCTCACCGACTTCGATCCGTGACCCGGACTGCAGTTCGTCGATCGGCTGCTGGGAAAGTTTTCCGTATTCATCAAACTTACGCGTCCGGAAGTAAACGTCGCCCTCTGTTTCATAGGCGTACCCTTTGCTGATCAGACTATCGATAAACGTTATAATTTCGTCCATATTTTCGGTGACGCGCGGGTGGTGAACCGCTTCTTTCACACCTAATGCACCCACGTCTTCCTTGTAAGCCTCAATAAAGCGGTCCGCAATCGCCGGCACTTCTTCTCCGAGCTCATTGGCGGCTTTGATCAGTTTGTCATCCACGTCCGTAAAGTTCAGAACATAGATCACTTCATAGCCCCGGTATTCAAAATAACGGCGGACAGTATCGAAAACGATCGCAGGGCGCGCGTTTCCGATATGAATGTAGTTGTATACGGTCGGGCCGCAGACGTACATCTTCACCTTGCCTTCTTCGAGCGGTTCAAACGTTTCCTTCTGTCTTGTGAGCGTATTATAAATCTTTATACTCATGGTCCTCACTCCTTTTTCTCTCGATATTCAATTCTTCGCACATCTCTTTGATTTCCTGCTCTATTTCATTCAGGCGATCGTAAACGGGGTCCGGCAGTTTGTGGTGGTCCAGGTCTTTCCTTTTCCCTTCCACTTTTTCCCCGTTCCGGATGACGACCCGACCCGGTATTCCGACTACTGTGGAATTCTCGGGCACTTCATGAAGGACGACGGATCCTGCTCCGACTTTCGAATTTTTGCCGATCGTCATGGAGCCGAGCACTTTGGCTCCGGTAGCGACAAGCACATTATCTTCAAGAGTGGGGTGACGCTTGCCTTTCTCCTTACCTGTACCGCCGAGTGTGACTCCCTGGAAGATCGAGACGTTATTCCCGATTTCACAAGTCTCTCCGACCACCACTCCCATACCGTGGTCGATGAAAAACCGTCTCCCTATCGTCGCTCCGGGATGAATTTCAATTCCGGTGAAAAAACGGCTGATCTGCGAGATGACTCTCGCCAGAAAGAAGAATTTCTTTTTGTAGAGGCCGTGTGCGATTCTATGAGACCAGATGGCGTGCAGACCTGCATAAGTAAGAATCACTTCCCAGTAAGAACGGGCAGCAGGGTCCTGGTCAAAAACCACTTCGACATCTTCTTTGAACATTTTTAATTTCCTCATCATTTCCCTCCTTCGCACTATTCTATGAATCCGTGTCATAATTCTTCTGTCGAAAAAAAGCGTCCCTGTGCCTTTAAGCACAGAGACGCTTCCGCGTGGTTCCACTCTGTTTGGAAGAACAGTCTGACTGTTCCTCCCTCTCACTTCTATAACGGGAAGGTGCCGCTTCGTCTACTGCAGGTTCGACGGAAGACTCAGGGGTGCATTTCGGGACATTCTCTTAAAACCGTTCTCAGCTGTACCGGTTCTCTCTGGGTAAGAGATATGTCCCTACTTCTCCCCGTCAGGGTTTTTTCTTTATTTCAATTCGTCCAGTGCTTTTTCAAGTCTTGCTGTCACTGTATCATACCCGAGGAGATAAATCGCGTTCGGAAGCTCGGGACCGTGGGTCTGCCCGGTAGTGGCTACCCGGATCGGCATGAACAGTTTCTTGCCTTTGTGACCTGTTTCCTTCTGAACTGCTTTCATCTGCGGCTTAATATTTTCCGGAGTGAATTCCTCAAGCTGTTCGAGGTTACGTTTGAACGCCTCCAGCACTTCCGGAACCTGCTCGCCGCGGAGAACTTCCATCGCTTCTTCATCATAATCGATCGTTTCCCGGAAAAACAGTTCGGTCAGCTCGGTGATTTCCGCTCCGTAATTCAACTGAGGCTGATACAGACTGATCAGTTCCTCCGTCCATTTCTGATCCTCCGCAGACCGGTCCGTCGAAACCTTCCCGTCTTTTTCAAGATGAGGGATCGTAAGCTCCAGTATTTCTTCAAACGAGAGGTTCTTAATGTACTGGTTGTTCATCCACTTGAGTTTCGCCGGGTCGAATACTGCCGGAGAAGTGGAGAGACGGTCTTCATCAAAGATCTCGATCAGTTTTTCAGGAGAGAATATTTCCTCTTCTCCTACCGGGGACCAGCCGAGAAGTGTAATAAAGTTGAACAGGGCGTCCGGCAGATAGCCGCGTTCGTAGTACTGGCTGATGAACTGAAGAATATGCTGATCACGCTTACTGAGCTTTTTCCTTTCTTCGTTCAGAATCAGGGTCATGTGACCGAACTGAGGCGGGGTCCAGCCGAAAGCCTCATATACCATCATCTGTTTCGGTGTGTTGGAAATGTGCTCTTCTCCGCGCAGCACGTGAGAGATTTTCATCAGGTAGTCGTCGATGGCTACGGCAAAGTTGTACGTAGGTGTGCCATTTTTCTTAACGATTACCCAGTCACCGAAATCGCTGGAATCAAAAGAAATGTCGCCACGCACAATATCAGTGAACGTATACGTTTTATCTTTCGGAACGCGTAGACGGATACTCGGCTCCCTGCCCTCGGCTTCGAACTGTTCCCGTTCTTCCTGAGTAAGGTTGCTGTGAGCTCCCGAATATTTAGGGACTTCGCCCCGGGCTCTCTGCGCTTCCCTTTCTTCCTCGAGTTCTTCCGCGGTAACGTAACACTTGTAGGCGAGATCTTTCTCCAGAAGTTCATCCACGTACTGCTGATAGATGTGAAGACGCTGCATCTGGTGGTACGGCCCGTACTCTCCACCGTGACCGGCACCTTCATCCCACTCGATTCCGAGCCATTTCAGGAAATCGAGCTGACTCTGTTCTCCACCTTCCACGTTTCTTTTTGCATCGGTATCTTCGATTCTTATAACGAAAGTCCCGTCGTTATGTTTGGCATACAAATAGTTGAATAGAGCAGTCCGCGCGTTCCCGATGTGCAGGTATCCGGTCGGGCTCGGTGCGTACCTTACTCTCACCTCTTTAGTCATACTGCTTTTCCCTCCTGTTTCTCCGTTCGTCTTTTTATCATTTTATCATTTTTTTACGTAGATTGCTGACTATTTTGCAACAGTACGGCTGCCTGCGAGGCGATTCCTTCCTTCCGGCCCGGAAAGCCCAGCTTTTCGGTTGTTGTCGCTTTTACATTGACCTGGGAGATCTCCACTTTCAAAAGACCGGCAATCGTCTTTCTTATGTCATCGATGTAAGGGGCCATCTTCGGTGCCTGGGCGATAATCGTCGCATCCAGATTACCGAGAGTGTAGCCTTCTTTTTCCGCTATTTTCCATACATTCTGCAGCAATACCCGCGAGTCGGCATCTTTGAACGCCGGGTCCGTGTCCGGAAAATGTTTCCCGATGTCGCCCTTGCCGAGCGCTCCGAGGATGGCATCTGATACAGCATGAAGCAGTACGTCGGCATCCGAATGACCGATAAGTCCCTGTTCGTGCGGAATTTCCACCCCGCCGATAATACATTTTCTTCCCTCGGCCAGCTGATGTACATCGAATCCTTGACCAATTCTCATTTGATAAATTGCCTCCTTCATCCCTTTTCTACATACGACGTCGCTTTTTGCAGATCTTCGGGAGTCGTTATTTTAATGTTGTCGTAACTTCCCCGTACGATGGAGACGTCATAGTCGAAGCTTTCTGCGAGCGCCGCATCATCAGTGGCATAAAACCCTCTGGCCCGGGCCTTTTCGTGAGCTTCCTTAATCAATTCGTACGGAAAACCCTGAGGTGTCTGCGCTGCCCATAAATCATCCCGGTTCAGCGTCTGCAATTTTCCGTCTTTCCATTGTTTAACCGTATCCGTTACCGGAACAGCCAGTAGAGCTGCCCCGTCTTTTTCAATCTTCTCCACGAGATGACGGATGCTGCTTTCCTTAACAAAAGGCCTGGCACCGTCGTGAATGAGGACCGGTAATTCCCGGTCGGAGACGGCTTTCAAACCTTCATAAACGCTATCCTGCCGTTCCTCTCCGCCGTGGATGAGGCTAATCTTCGGAAACTGATACGTCTCTATCAACTCCTGCATATCCGCTTCATCCGCCTCGTTCGTCACCAGAACTATTTCCCTGCACGTTACGTCCTGGGTGAAGACTTTCAGCGTGTGTACGATTAACGGGTCGTCCCCGATCATGAGAAACTGTTTGTTCTTTCCCGCTCTCATCCGTTTTCCCTGTCCTGCTGCAACGATTACTGCTGTATAATGTGTCATGTCCATCCTCCGGGTGTCGATTCCAAAATAAAAGCGATAACCCGATGTTATCACTTTTATAATCTCTTATTCGTTTATACCTTTTTTACAGCGCTTTTTCAAGGGATTTAGGTTTTGCGAAAATCATCCGGCCGGCTGAAGTCTGAAGGACGCTCGTAACGATTACATCAATCGTATCGCCGATAAAACTTTTCCCTTCCTCGACGACGATCATCGTTCCGTCATCCAGATACGCAACTCCCTGATTCTGCTCTTTACCGTCTTTGATGACGTGCACCTTCATTTCTTCTCCCGGAAGCACTACCGGTTTCACAGCATTCGCCAGGTCATTGATGTTGAGTACCTGCACACCCTGGAATTCGCATACTTTATTCAGGTTAAAATCATTGGTGACGACGATACCGTCTATGACTTTAGCCAGTTTGACCAGTTTACTGTCGACTTCCTGAATTTCCTCGAAGTCCCCTTCATACATTTCAACGTTCACAGGAACGTCCCGCTGCAGACGATTCAGGATATCGAGACCCCGTCGCCCTCTGTTCCGTTTTAGTCCGTCGGAAGAATCTGCAATATGCTGAAGTTCTTCCAGGACGAAGTGGGGAATGACCAGCGTCCCCTCCAGAAAATTGGATTCACAAATATCGGCTATTCTCCCGTCGATAATCACACTCGTATCGAGGATTTTTTTCCGGGGCACCTGTTCGTTTTTCTCCGTAGATGCCGCTTCTTCTTTCTTCCTGCTTTCCGACGTATTTTCTTTTCTCGCAATCGTCAAAAGGTTGAGAAATTCGTCCTTCCTCTTGTACCCGATCTGAAACCCGTAGTATCCGAGAAGAAGAGTTATGAAAATCGGAAGCAGCTGGCTGATGATCTTTATTTCAATATCAATAAGCATCGTATTGATTAAATACGCTACGAATAACCCGAAAATGAGCCCCAGACTTCCGAATAACAACTCGCCCACCGGTGCCCTGACCAGCGCATCCTCTGTCCATTTAAGAAATTTTACAATCGGGGAAACTAACCAGAACGTTAATAAGAATAGAATTAATGCACCTGCTACTGCACCTAATATCTGCTGAAGCCAAGGTTCAATTTCCCACCCGAAAGCTGTAAATGCTTCCGGCAAATACAAATACCCGATAGTACCTCCCGTAAGAATAAGGGATAACTGTACAACACGTTTTAACATTCTCTTCACCTCCTTTTAAAAAAAGTTCTTCCAAAATACTGCATCTCTCTCGTGTTACGATGTTTCACGTGGAACACAACCCCTACTCCAGGGTTGCGTCCATCGCTTCTTTGATCGTTTCCACACCAATCACTTCTATATTATCCGGTACAGTCCAGCCTTCCAGGTTTCTTGAAGGGATGACTGCCCGGGAAAACCCGAGTTTGGCCGCTTCCTGTACTCTTTGTTCAATACGGGATACGCGCCTGATCTCACCGGTAAGTCCTACTTCCCCGATAAGGATATCCGTTGCTTTCGGCACCTGATCACGAAAACTCGAAGCAATACTCACTGCGACTCCGAGGTCAATCGCCGGCTCATCCAGCTTCACGCCTCCGGCCACTTTCACGTACGCGTCGTAGTTCTGGAGGAGCAGACCTGCTCGTTTTTCCAGTACGGCCATAAGAAGAGGAACTCTGCTGTGATCGAGCCCGGTAGCCATTCTTCTCGGGTTCCCGAAAGCCGTGGGGGAAATGAGAGCCTGAATCTCCACGAGCACAGGTCTTGTTCCCTCCATCGATGCAACTACCGTTGACCCGGCCGTACCTTTGGATCGTTCTTCGAGAAATATCTCCGAAGGGTTTAATACTTCTTCGAGACCCGATTCCTTCATTTCGAAGATCCCCATTTCATGCGTGCCGCCGAAGCGGTTCTTCACGCTTCTGACGATCCGGAAAGTGTTGTGCTGCTCCCCTTCAAAATAAAGGACGGCATCAACCATATGTTCGAGCAGACGGGGGCCGGCGATGGATCCTTCTTTTGTTACGTGCCCGACGATGAACACGGGGATACCTTTTGTTTTGGCGATTCTCATCAGTTCACTCGTACATTCACGAACCTGGGACACGCTTCCCGGCGCGGAAGTGACCTCTTCCTTATATACCGTCTGAATAGAGTCGACCACCAGAAATTTCGGCTGCACCGTCTCTATATGAGCGACGATATGCTCGAGGTTCGTTTCTGCGAGAATGTACAACTGATCCGATGTAACGTTTAAACGGTCTGCACGAAGCTTCGTCTGCTTCGTCGATTCTTCACCGGAAATGTACAGGACGGGAAGGTTCTTGTCCGCTAACTGAGAGGAGACCTGAAGTAAGAGGGTCGATTTTCCAATACCCGGATCACCGCCTATTAAAACCATCGAACCTCCTACAATACCCCCGCCGAGCACCCGGTTAAACTCCGGCATCGCCGTCTCTATCCTCGATTCTTCTTTCAATGCGATAGACGTGATGCGCTCCGGTTTCGATCTGTTATCCTTATCGACCTGAAACGTGTGGCGGTCGTTCTTCCCTGTAATCGCTGTTTCCTCCACGAAAGTATTCCAGCGTCCGCATGCCGGACACTTCCCCATCCATTTAGGAGATTCGTTTCCGCACTCCTGACACACAAATATCGTCTTCTTCTTCGCCACCTTACATCTCTCCTTACTGTATATTATATACGGGATTTCTTATATATAAGTTTCATCCCCGTTTCAATTTCATTAAAAATCACCCCGGCCTTTAAAAAAGAGCCTGCAGAATATAAGTTCGGGGCGCACGGGAGAGAAACATGCAGCCTCTTCCTCTTTGTATAATTATGAGGGAATAAACAAAAAATCGGAAGGCATACGCCTTCCGATTCATACTTAAGCTTCTGAAGTTGCTGTGGATACTACGAATTCATTGTTTTCATCAAGATCGATGACCACTTTCTGTCCTTTGTGGATCGACTCTTTCAACAGTTCCTCGGACAGCAGATCTTCCACGTTCTTCTGCAGTGAACGACGAAGCGGTCTCGCACCATATTCCGGATCGAATCCTTCTTCGGCAATATGGGAGATGGCTTTATCTGAAAGTGTAAAGTCGATTTCCTGCTCCAGCAGACGCGTTCTGAGCTGGTCTGCCATGAGAGTCACAATGTCTTTCATGTGTTTTCTCTCCAGAGCATGGAAAACGATGGTTTCATCGATACGGTTAAGGAACTCAGGACGGAAAGCTTTTTTAAGCTCTTCGGTCACTTTCGATTTCATATCTTTGTGGTCCTGAGTCTGGTCTCCCATGGAAAACCCGACGTATTTATTTTCTTTCAATTCCTGTGCGCCGACGTTCGAAGTCATAATGAGCACAGTGTTACGGAAATCTACGACGCGACCTTTACCGTCCGTCAGACGACCGTCTTCAAGCACCTGAAGCAGTACGTTGAATACATCCGGGTGCGCTTTTTCCACTTCATCCAGCAACACGACGGAGTATGGTTTCTGACGGACTTTTTCTGTTAACTGTCCGCCTTCTTCATAGCCGACATAGCCCGGAGGGGAACCTACGAGACGGGACGTGCTGTGTTTTTCCATATATTCGGACATATCAACACGGATCATCGCGTCCTCTTCACCGAACATGCTTTCAGCGAGAGCGCGGGCCAGTTCTGTTTTACCTACACCTGTCGGACCTAGGAAAATAAAGGAACCGATCGGACGTTTAGGGTCCTTCAATCCCGCACGAGCCCGGCGGATCGCCTTAGCCACGGAATCGACAGCTTCCTCCTGACCGATGACGCGGTTGTGAAGCGTATCTTCGAGGTGAAGAAGCTGTTCGCTTTCTTCTGTAGTCATTTTCTTGACAGGCACCCCGGTCCAGACCGAGACGATGGAAGCTATATCTTCGACAGTCACTTCGGAATCTTCCTGTCCCTGTTTTTCTTTCCATTTTTTCTGCGTTTCTTCCAGCTCTTCGCGTAACTTCTGTTCGTCGTCGCGAAGAGAAGCAGCTTTTTCAAATTCCTGACTCTGTACAGCCGCATCTTTTTCTTTACGGACTTCTTCGAGTTTCTGCTCCAGTTCTTTCAGGTTAGGTGGAGCCGTATATGAACGGAGGCGTACTTTGGAAGCTGCTTCATCTATGAGATCGATAGCTTTGTCCGGAAGGAAACGGTCTGTGATATAACGATCGGAGAACCGGACTGCTGATTCGATTGCTTCATCTGTAATCGTTACTCTGTGGTGTGCTTCATAACGGTCCCGCAGACCCTGAAGGATCTGTGTGGATTCTTCCGTCGTAGGTTCATCCACCTGGATAGGCTGGAAACGACGTTCCAGAGCAGCATCTTTTTCGATATACTTCCGGTATTCATCCAGCGTAGTGGCGCCGATACACTGAAGATCCCCACGGGCAAGAGAAGGTTTCAGAATGTTGGAAGCGTCAATCGCCCCTTCTGCACCGCCGGCTCCGATCAGTGTGTGCAATTCGTCAATGAAAAGAATGATATTCCCTGCCTGACGAATCTCTTCCATCACTTTTTTCAAACGGTCTTCAAACTCTCCGCGGTATTTAGTACCGGCGACGACCGTACCCATATCGAGGGTCATGACGCGTTTATCCCTCAGAATCTCAGGTACTTCGTTTTCCACGATCTGCTGGGCGAGTCCTTCTGCAACTGCAGTTTTACCGACACCCGGCTCCCCGACGAGTACAGGGTTGTTTTTCGTACGACGACTCAATACCTGTATGACACGCTGAATTTCTTCACTACGACCGATGACCGGGTCGACGTTTCCTTCTTTGGCAACGGACGTCAAGTCCTGGGCAAGGGAGTCGAGTGTAGGGGTGGTTTGACCGCTGCCCTGAGCAGCTCCACCGCCCTGGTTGCCGCCGCGACGACCCTGGCCGCCGGTCGATTCATTGTTCCCCAGCAGCTGAAGTACCTGTTGGCGGGCTTTATTCAGACTGACACCGAGATTGTTAAGCACTCGTGCAGCCACTCCTTCTCCTTCGCGGATCAGACCGAGAAGAATATGTTCCGTGCCTACGTAAGAGTGCCCCAATTTGCGGGCTTCGTCCATGGAAAGCTCAATCACCTTCTTGGCGCGCGGAGTATAGTGGATCGTCTGGGATTTCTGTTCTCCTGCACCGATCAGGTTCTCCACTTCCGTCTGGATGGTTTCAGCTTCCAGTCCAAGCGCAGTCAGCGCTTTCGCTGCAATACCCTCACCTTCTTTAACGAGACCTAACAGCACGTGTTCCGTACCGATATTACTGTGACCTAGACGCACGGCTTCTTCCTGGGACAATGCAAGTACTTTTTGTGCTCTTTCTGTAAATCTGCCAAACATCATAATTTGTTACCTCCTTCATTAGTTATCATCTTCAAGATTTATTCTTTCCCTGATCAGAGTCGCCCGTTTGATATCCCGGTCTTCGGGGTCCAGGGATTCTCCTGCGTACTGCTGGAGAAATCCGGGCTGGGTCAGTACCATCAGTTCATTTAAGATGGTGCGCGGTATGTCTTTCAGAAAATCCAGATCAATACCGAGACGAAGATCCGACAGACAGCCTGCTGCTTCTTTTGAAGTGATGACCCGGCTGTGTCTGAGCGTACCATAAGAACGATAAATACGATCTTCCAGCTGCACAGGTGAACGATTCATCAGTGTCTGTCTTGCCTTGCGTTCCTGCTCAATGAGCTGCTGCACAACGCTGTGCAGATCTTCCACGATGTCTTCTTCTGATTTACCCAGAGTAATCTGGTTTGAAATCTGAAAAAGATTTCCCACCGCTTCACTGCCTTCACCATATATTCCCCGCACGACGAGACCCAGCTGGTTGATTGCAGGAGTCATACGATTAATCTGTTTAGTGAGGGCGAGCGCGGGCAGGTGCATCATGACAGAGGCCCTCATTCCTGTTCCCACATTTGTCGGGCATGCAGTCAAATATCCGCGCTCTTCGTCAAAGGCGTAATCTATTTTCTCTTCAAGCCAGTCATCCAGCTGAGAGGCCTGTTCCAGAGCTTTATCAAGCTGAAAACCCGGGAAATACAGCTGAATGCGAAGATGATCTTCTTCATTGACCATAATCGACACCTGTTCATTTTCACTGATAATGGTAGCTGCATTTTCTCTGTCTTCAATCAGATGGGGGCTGACCAGATGCTTCTCTACGAGCACCCTTTTTTCTATCGGCTGAAGATCATCCATCTTCACGAGCTGCAGCCCTTCATATTCACGGAAAGAACTATCGGTAAAATGTTCATCCATGAAGGAAAGGACCTCCTCCAGCGGTTCACCTCTTGCTACCGTGGGGAATGGCTGGGAAGAGAAGTTTCTTGCAAGCCGGATGCGACTGCTCAGTACTATATCACTGTCCGGTCCGTCGTGCCGCATCCACGGACTGATAGCCTCATTCATAAATTTCTCAAGAGACATCAGGAATCACCGCCTTTATCCTGGTTCAATTCTTCTTCAAGTGTTCTGATTTCATCTCTTACCTTGGCAGCTTCCTCGAATTCTTCCTGGTTGATAAGCTGATGAAGCTTTTCCCGGTGTTTCTCAATATCTCTGCGAAGATTCAGATCCCCGCCGGCTCGTTTTGGAACTTTGCCGTGGTGAGTCGTATTTCCGCTGTGCACCCGTTTCAGAATCGGATCCAGCCTTTCATTGAACGTCTCATAGCACGTGGCACAGCCGAATTTCCCGGCCTTCGTGAATTCCTGATAGGTCAGACCGCATCCGGAACATTGAAGACTTTCCTTCTGCTGCTGCTGCTTATTCCCCTGAAATAACTTTCCGGCACTTCCGCTGCCTTCCATATGAAAAAGTCCGGACAACAAATCATTCAGAGAGAACTTCTCTTCTTCCTGATTCATGTACCCCTGTTCCTTGGCACAGGAGTCGCACAAATGAACTTCATTTTTTTCACCGTTGATCACTTGGGTCAGATGAACAGTAGCCGGATACTTCTCACAGCGCTGACATTGCATACAAGCACACTCCTTTCTCTACTTATATTTAAGCTTCGATAACATAGCCGTCATTACTCTCGATCGTATTTCATCACGGAACGGTAATGGGAAAGCTAACGTATTTCTATCAATAACGCTCAAAATAAGTTCGGACTCTCTCGTCGTAATCACTTTATTTTCAAGCAGCCGTTCCACGATATCCAGAGCTCTAGACTGGGATACCTGCGGCTGAATGAGCAGTAATACTTCGTCGATGAGGTCGGCTTCATCCAGATGATGAATACGGCGGATGCGAATATATCCGCCACCGCCTCTTTTACTTTCCACTATATACCCTTTTTCCACAGTAAAACGGGTCTTAATCACATAATTGATTTGAGAGGGCACACACTGAAATTTTTCAGCCAGATCACTACGTTTTATTTCGATGACCTGATGCGGGTTATCCTGGATTATATGTTTCAGATATTCTTCGATGACATCGGATATATTCCGCATGGCCCTCCTCCTTCCTTTGACTTTGACTATCTTTGACTATAATTTTATTATACTCAAAATCATGAAGCATTCAACTATTTTGTTTACAATAGAACCTTTCCCTGAACACCCTCCCATTAAAAGCATTTTGTCGGCAAATCATCATATCCTATCTTTACAAAAAAAAGCCGGGAGCAGGCTTTTAGAATCTGTGGATTACTGAAATTTCCCCGTCGAGTTTTCCCAACTCTTCCATTAAGGTTTGATCATCCAGTGTATTTGTTTTTGATAATTTCAAAATCATATAGATATGATCTTCTTTTTTGATTTCCACCTTTTCGATTTCAACTTCAAGATGTTCCAGCAGTGCAAAAATCTCCTTTACACCTTTCTGGTCTGCCACTGTAAGGTGATAAGCACCCTTTGCTACGTGCCTGAGATATTTTTCTTCCAGGTTATTCAACAGGATGAGGCTGAGAAGGACAAGAAAAGTGGCCAGCACCGCAATGTCGTACATGCCTGCTCCGACAATCAGTCCAATCCCCGCAACTGTCCATATAGAAGCGGCTGTCGTCAGGCCACGTATGGTGCTTCCGTTTACGATAATCGTACCTGCTCCAAGAAAGCCGATTCCGCTGATAACATAAGAAGGAATGCGGGCAGGATCAAAGCGGATATTGTCATATTTCTGGATATATTCTTCAAATCCGTATAGGGATAAAAGCATCATAATACACGCTCCGACACCAACAAGTATGTGGGTACGGAATCCGGCAGAGTGCCGTTTCAGTTCTCTTTCAAAACCTATCAGTCCTGAAAGAAACAGTGCAATCACCAGTCTGATCGTAAAAATATCAAAGTCTTCGTCAATAAATCCCGAAAAAAATTCTTTGAATTCTTCCATCCTGCTCCCCGCCTTTCCAGTTTCGACTTCTCTAAATATCCTACCCCTGCATAATAAGACTGAATCATAGAAGGGGTCGAGAAAGATCTTACCTATACAAAAGAAGCCCAGAGGGGGTGGCCTCTGGGCTTCTGACAATGTGGCAGCGCCCTACTCTTGCGGGGGGTAACCCCGACTACCATCGGCGCGGAAGAACTTAACTTCTGTGTTCGGCATGGGAACAGGTGTGACC
>NZ_FTOK01000012.1:0-45593 GCF_900156705.1 Salimicrobium salexigens
ATTTGATTATAAAGGAACTTCGAGGTTAGGAAACATAAAAAACCCCGAATAAGGGGCACTTTTTTTCGTGTCCATTATTCGGGGTATAGTTCAATAATATCAACAAACGGTTCATTATTAATTCAAATACATACTATCGTAAAGATAAAAAAACAAAAAAAGCCGTATAATTTATACGGCTTTTGAGTCAGCGACACTTTTACATCACAGAACCGCTTTCACTTTCTTATGATAATGTCGTGAAAGCAGATGGAACATTTCCTCGAAGGTGATTTCCTGAAATAAATCAAGAAAAAGACCCGTCTTTTGCTTAAGATTGACACTGCTGTTACTCAGCCCCCTCAAAACGTTGACTCTGAGAACTCGTTTTAAAAGCTCCTTATCAAAAGCTTCGTTAGTGTCCAGAAGTTTTTGCAGCACTTCTTTGATTCTCATCACGTACCCTTTATCGAAGACAGTAACTACATTCAAAAAGAAGAAATTATTGAATACCTGTACTTCCTCATCGGAAAAATGAAAACCGTAGTGCTCCAGTAAATCTTTATGAATCCCGTCTATCAGTATTTTCCGTTCGAACATCTTATTTGACAGGGAAGCATTTGTAGCATTGGAATGACCCGTGCGGTAATCCACCAGCACTTTTGGAAGAATTTCAATCCTGCCGACTTTGGACAACTGGGACCAGAATTCATAGTCCTGGGATACATAGTAACTCTCATTGTACGTCAACCCGTTGTCCCTTACAGTAGCCATCCTGATCATAGCGGTAGAATTTCCAAGCTGGTTGTTGAACATCAGCTGAATTCTAATCTCTTCCCATGACGTATGATAAGCCTTCATAATCCTGGAGTTATTACTCCCCTTAGCCCGGTAGTAGGCGCCTACAGCATCTATGTCGGAGTGTTCCTCCATGTAGCTGACCTGTTCCCTGATTCTTTCAGGGGTTGATTCGTCATCCGCATCCATAATCGCCATGTATTTTCCATTGGAAAGCGACAGGCCTACGTTCCTTGTATAAGGAATACCTTTATTCTCCCCATTTGTGACAACCCGTATTCGATCATCGGTATAGCGTTCAACTATTTCTACTGAACGGTCCGAGGACCCGTCATCGACTACGAGCACCTCCAGATTCTTATAGCTCTGGTTCAATATACTCTCCAGCGTATCTTGAATATATTCCTCTGCATTGAACATTGGTATGAATACCGTTACTAATGGCTGTTGCATGCTTAACCTCCTGACTTATACGTTCACGACGTTCCTGGCTTTATCCATCCGTCTTGTGATGATGGAGGACCTGCAATAAATTTATTTTCTGCTGGGGCTCCAGCTGATCGCTCTCAAAAATGCTGCTGAACGGGTGATTTGATTTCAACGCCTGTGGCAGAACGCCCCCGTAATTCAGATACTCTTCTTTCGTTTGCCGGAAAGCTTCGCTTGAAAAAATCGTGTCCCAGTGAGCAAAAGGCCCCTGGTGCCCTTTGATTCTTCCGGTTTTAACTGCAAGGTTCATATACATCCATACGAACAGTTGCGGCATTATGTTGGCATACCTTGAGAAATAAGGGAATCTTCCATCGGAATGCCACAACCACCATGCCGGTTTCAAATATGATTTAAATGCCCTGTGGAAAAGTTTTCTGTTCATTTTCCAACTTTGAGGAACGGAAGCACTTATCTTCACGACGCCGTTAGCCATAAACGGCTCATATGAACAAAACAGTCTGCGGTTCACATGTAAATTGGGGATGTTCATATTCATGGACGCCGGCCACATCTGAAACCATTCTTTCGCAGATTCAGGTCTCATTCCCTTAATGGTATGGTAATGGTCTTCTCTCCTCTGTCTCAGAGTTTTCATAACCTCATCCCTGAATATATCTGCACTGGCTTCCTTGTTGACTGTATAGAAGCTGTCTTTTATATCAGGGAGAAACGGGAATTTCCCGCTACCGCGTATCTTTCGTATCCTTGCCCCCTTCAACAGAGCGTCCGAAAACAGACCGCCGAGTACGACCGGATATTTGTTCAGACCGGCTTTTTCATGAAATCCGTACGTATGGGCGTGTTTGTATTCCGAACCGGAACCGACGAGTTCGCTGCTGCCTGGCAGGATATACAGATAGTGTAACGGATCCCTCGCATAAAAGTGGAAATTCGATCCGTAAATAGCTGCTGATTTTTTGGCTATTTTACCTTCAAGGTTTAAATCATCCAGAAACACGAACGAATCTTTATGAAGGTGATCGGGAATCAGCCCGGCTATCGTTCTCGAGTCCTCTCCCCCGCTTATAAAATGGGCGACAGAAGACTCTTTTTCCGTTACACGGTTAACATACGTTTCGACTGTGTTTCTTAAATCGTCAGCCGCTTCCTCGATGGAAGTGTAACGAAGAATCTCTTCAGGCAGCCACCAGGTTCTCCCGCTGATGTCTGCCGTATTTTTATCGATCGTGTGAATCGTACCGGGAGAAACCTGTCGTATATTTTCGTACGCTGTGTACGGATACGTAACCGCTCCGTGCAGGATGAAATCCAATTCGGATACAGCATCCCGCTTCTCCCTTTCTCCCGCTGCGTCCGCCAGCAGATCCACGTGCGAAGACAACAGCAGGTGTCCCTCCTGTTCTGCCCTGTACACGGGGATGAAGGAAAGCAGGTCCGTTACACAGTCCATCCGCTTCTCTTCCTTATCCACTTTAAGCAATGCGAAAGGACCGTCGAAATGCTGCGAAAAATCAATGGCCTGCCAGTCGCTCATAAGGCGGGGCACGGCGGAAAGGAAATCCTCAGTCCCCGGTCCGGTATACAAAGGGCCGCCCAGCACGATAAAAAGGTGCTTCCCGTCTTCATAAGGCTGGAATTGAGTATAACAGTCCTCCGTAACAAGAAGCGTCCCCCACTCCCCTTCAAACTGCCGAACCGTTTCCCCTGCGAATATTTCTGAATCCGCGCTTTTTTCTTTAAGAGCTGCCGCAGCGAATTCTTCTGTGGAAAACAAAAAGTCCTTCATTTCTTACTTCCGCTCCCGTTCACCAGGTTTCTTTTCGCTTTTCTTAAATACTTTAACGAATAGAACATTATAAAATCATCGACTCTCGGTCTCGGTACTCTTCGTTCCATGCCTTCTTCTTTCGCATACTTACACGGATTGCATAAACCGCAGGGTTTTCCGTCTTTTTGCGGACGATAACAGAACCACGTCATCTCCATAAGATGGTTGAAACCACTTTCCTTCGCAATCCTTTCCATATCCAGTTTCGAATAATCGAGCAGCGGAAATTGAAAGCGGGCGAATATGGACAGATCGGTGTCTGCGTATTCATTTTTTAGCATGTAGTAGTAATCGTCATTATCCTCTATTTTTTTAACGTAATCAGCAATGAACGTTTCGATATTGTCATCCTTATGAGCTCCCGATTCGATTTCCGCAATGCCGTTTTGTTTCAGATAAGCAGGTAACCATACGTACTGCGTACCTAAGAAGGAAGTTGATATCAGTCTTTCAAACTTATCCTTATCTTCCTGGTCGGACGTAATATCTTTTTTGTTGACGATAATCAGAGGCTTTATACGTTCGGCAGCCTTCATATCCATAATTCCGATGTGGGCGATAATCGTATGGATGGTTTCCAGTTCCTTATTAGTGGAAGGGCGTTCCTCATCGATAATGTAGTGAGGCTGAACCTCTCTTTTTTTATTCAAAACGAGATCCAGTACACGGAAAGTGGAATCGAAACCGCCCGTCCAAAGTATGTGATGTGTTTTTTGCATATTCATTCTCCTTCGGTTTTATTTAATGATGTTTCATCGAACTTCTTACTTATATTTATCGTTATCATGATCAATAGCGAATTAAGGACAGCTCCGCTGAGACCGAAGAGAGCTATAGCTACGAGGTCGCTTTCAAAAACGAACGAACCCACTGCTAACATAGCTATTCTCACTGTCAGCATAACTATTGTAAACAACAGCTGGAAGCCCTGAGCAGACAATACAGGCAGCGCTTTGACGCTCGGACTGTTGATAAATCCGAAGAAAGAAGCCAGAGCCATCCAGCGTGCATACTCCCCTGCCTGCACCCATTCATCACCGAAGACGAAGCCGAACAGCCAGGGACCGAGAAGTACTACAGTACCATAAGGAATGAGACCGGCAAGAGAAAGCCCTAATGTGGCTTTCTTTATAAGTTTCTGCAGGCTTTCTTTATTGTAGTAAGCTTCGGTAATACGCGGATAGAAAACGTCCCCTACCGCTTTTCCAATCAAAGTAGCCGGAGCTGCCAGAACTCTTCTGCTCAAAGTGAAGAAACCGGCTGCAGCAGGACCGAAAAGGCTGCTTAACAGCATAATCGGGATATTCTGCGATACAGCATTCAAAAACATCTCGGGAGCCCGGTACCTGGGGAAATCTTTGTATTTGCGAGCTGTCTCTTTCAGCGGAGGATGAGTAACGTCGATAGAGCCTTTCGATTTCCTTTTCCTCAGACTGCCCGTTCCCATAAAAACAGCTTTCAAAAGCTGACCGGTCACATTCATGATAATAAGTACGAACGCAAATGGATAGATAAGACCTATCCCTACCATACTCCCCTGGACAATGAGAGCATGATACATGTTCGTCCTTGCAATCACCCCGAATTCCTGAAGTCTTACAGCCCACTGCTCTGAAATCTGAAGAAGGCTGCCGAACAGAATAACTAGAGGGATAAAGTATAAGTAGTTATTAATATCTGTGAAATTCAATAATTCAAGCAGTTCTTCTCCGAACAGAAAGGCAATTACCAGTGAAAGCAGAGCCATGCCCACACTTAACCACAAAGAAATTTTAGTTACTCCTACTGCTTCCCCTTCATGCTTCGGTAATACTATGGCAATCGGATAGCCGAGTCCGGAAGCAGGTATCAAAATCATGGATACTGCCATAAAAACCCCGAGGACACCAAAAGCTTCAGGCCCATAAATCCTTGTGATGAGAGGAGAAGCCAAGAGTATTATCGCCTGGGCCCCGGCTGTCCCCGAGACCATCACTAATACTTTACGTATGAAGCCGCCTTTTAAAAATCTGGAAATTAAAGCATTCATCTGACATCTCTTTTCGTGAATATGTATGTTGGTAAACTGAAAATGAAAATCACCCGAATAACAAGTAATTATCGATTAAAATTATAACTCACATTTTGCGTATATGCTATTGTTATAGTAATTAAATCCCTTTCTCCGAATCTTCTTTTAAAGCCCGGATGCGGGAGAATCAATTATTGAAACGTCTTCTATGAAAAGATACGACTAATAAAAATGCAATGCCGATAAACCCTGCTGCCGCAAGCGTTTTTGCAACAACCGGCTCCTTGTCGACAAAGGCATACACACTACAAATCAGCATAATGCTCAATATTACTCTGGAAATCATTATCCCCACATATTCTTTCTTCCTAACAGAAATCAAGCAGAACCCTCCCTGTCCCTTTATTTCATTTTAACATATAACCCTTCTTCCAAAGCAGCCCGCTCATTCATCGAATCTCCCTCCCGGATTCTGAAAATATTTCTTTTCCTAATAACTGAGCAAATCTCACCAGGCCGGTTTCAATAAACCTCCTGAGGGAATGAGTCTTTAAATGGTTTGCAAATAGAGGAGGAATAAAGCATGAATTTTATTGAACGTACGATTCAGCTGGCAGAAGATAATGTCGCTGAGGGAGGCAGGCCTTTCTCCTGCATCATCACAAAGGGTGGGGAAATTATCGCGGAACGCGGCAACGAAGCGGCCCAGACGAATGACCCGACAGCACACGCGGAAACTCTGGCTATCAGAGACGCCTGTATAAAGTTAGGGACCGAACATTTAACCGACTGTCACATCTACATTCTTGCCAGCCCCTGCCCCATGTGTCTCGGAGCCATTTATTACTGCAGCCCCGAGAAGGTAACGTACATTGTTGAAAGAGATGAGTATAAAACATACTACCGCGATGACCGGGAATATTTTGAGCTGGAAAACTTCTACGATGAAATTTCCAAACCTATGAATCAGCGAAGATTGCCGATGGAAAGGGAAAGTCACTCTCAAGGCATATCTCCTTACAAGGCCTGGAACGAGAAACACGGAACGAAACACTCCGGGTAATACATCGTATCGGATCAGAAAACGGTATATCGATTCCGAAATAACGGACGCACCAGTAGCCGAACATTATTGTTCCGCTGCTGGTGCGTCCGTGCATTTGTATGCTTATTTGCTATCCGACCGCAACTTCATCCCTGCCATAAACCGGCGATCCCCTGCAGGGAAAGAACTCCCGCTACGACGGTCACTACCACTGCAACGATGCCGAATATAAGCATCCAGGCAGGGTGTTTATATTCCCCGACGACAGATTTCTTCCTTGAGGCCAGCAGAACCGAACCAAGAGTTAATGGTAAGATCAGACCATTGACCGAGCCCGCAATAATCAGTAGCGTGACCGGCTCTCCGACGATTGCGAAAATGATAGTTGAAAAAGCGATGAAACCGACAATAAGCCATTTATAATATCTCTCAAGCTTAGGATTGAAAAGATCTTACAAATGAAACGCTGGTGTACGCGGAGCCGATGACGGAACTGATAGCGGCAGACCACAGTACCACTCCGAAGATTTTATACCCTACATCTCCAAGCGCAATCTGGAACACGGAAGCTGCCGGGTTTCCTTCCTCCAGTGTATAACCAGCGGCAAGGCTTCTTCTCCCTTAAAACCGCGGTCTATCAGCCGGTGGGCCCCCGCGAATGTAATATAACCGCCCACTGTGCCTCCGACAAGCGTTATGACCGGCAGTACGAGAGCTCCAAAGTCCTCCGGAAGAACACTTCGAATCATTGCCTCTCCGACAGGAGGATTCGTCGTGACCATGACGTATCCGACCATGGCTATCATCACTACACCTAAAATAGGGATAAGAATGTCTATAACTTTCTCGGCATTTTTAACAGTGAATATGACAATGGCTATTATACCGGTAATGACCGCCCCTATTTTAGGAGAGATACCGAAAAGTACGTTGATACCAAGGCCTGCGCCCGCCACATTCCCGATATTGAAGGCGATGCCTCCAAGTACGATAAGTGCTGCGACTAAATAACCGAGCCCGGGGAAGACCATATTAGCTACGTCCTGTCCCCGTTTACCTGAGACTACAAGAATCCTCCAGATATTCAATTGGGCACCTATATCGATGATGATAGAGGCCAGTATAGCGAAAGCGAAACTGGCCATAAACCGGAAAGTGAATTCCGTCGTCTGTGTCAGAAAGGCGGGGCCTATCGAAGAAGTCGCCATCAGAAATATCGCTCCCCACAGCACCCGCCTTTGTACTTTTTTCTTCTTCAGCTCTTCCTGGTTCTGTCCCATGGTCACCACCTTCCCTTTCTCTTATATTCGATCGATTTCTGCAGTTGTTCGACTTTGTATTCATGTCGGATAATGTTTATTCAAGACAGAACCATACCATTCCGGAACGTCAAATCATAAAAAATCCAGCTGCTTTATTAATCGTACAGAGAAGGTACTCTGCTGTCGAAGACGGGTACGTTTTCGCGTACTTCTGCAACGTTTGAAAGCTCTAATTCCTGTCGCAGTGTTTCTTCATGCTCCACACTGCCTTTCTGCAGAACGTTGCCCCACGGATCGATAAAAGCCGAAGAACCTGCAAAGGTAATACCGTCATATTCGCCCGGGCGGTTGCACGTCACCACATACATCTGATTCTCCACAGCGCGGGCAGCACTCAATACATCCCAATGCGCCCGTCGACTGTCCGGCCATTCCGCCGGGATGAACAGAAGTTTACATCCCTGGAGGGCAAGACTGCGGATAATTTCCGGAAAGCGCAGGTCATAACAGATGACTACCCCCATTTTGACACCGTCGAGTTCAAATACTCTTACCGACTCTTCCCCTCCGCTTAAGTACGCAGGTTCATTCAGCATAGGCACCAGATGCATTTTGTCGTAATGATAGACAAGCTCTCCTGCGTTATTTATAACCAGTGCCCGGTTAAATACTTTTCCATCTCGTTTAACAGCGATGGACCCTCCCATTATGTGCACGTGATAACGCTCAGCCGACTCTTTAAGAAACCGGACTGTTTCACTGTCTGCAGGTTCTTCGGCTATATCATCCAGTTCCGGCAGTGTATATGCCGTCGTCCACATCTCCGGCAGCATGATCAGGTCTACATCATGAAGTTCCTGTTCTTCCAGCCATTTACCCACTTTCTCCCTGTTTGCCTGCGGGTCTCCCGGAATAACATCCATCTGATAGACTAAAATATTCATTCGTATCCCCCTTTTACTCTAACCTTCTTCAATCGTACAGAGATAGACCGATAAGTTACAGTCTTCTCAAAAACCTTATCGACATTGAAACAATTCCCAAAATTCCCGATATTCAATCTCTTTCGCCAAAACCTTTTCCGGACCGGTGTTTCTCCGCACCTTTCTTTCTTTTGAAAGAAAGGAATAGTAGAGTTTTGAGATATATGACCTGATGCTTAATCGTCAGAGTACTCAAAACGGGAACAACTGTCAAATTATTTCGAAATCGTTCATTGTTCACTTTCTTGAGTTTCTTCCGGACCCCTGTTAAATTTAATCCCTAGTAAAAAGGTAAGCTTAAAGGAGGTAACTATATTGAAAGACAATTCGGAGAAGCTTTCTCCCTTACGTAAATTGCTGTTCCGCGCCCTGGACGGGATAGAATGGATAGGAAACAAACTTCCATCCCCTTTGTTGCTGTTTGCAATATTAGCATTAATCGTCATAGTCATATCGGGGATTTTTTCAGGTGTATCCGTCACGAACCCTACGACGTCCGAGGTAGTAGAAGTTAAAAATCTCTTCAGTCTGAGCGGACTGGATTACATATTCAACAGTGCGGTCGAGAACTTCATCGGCTTCCCGCCTCTCGGTGCTGTCCTCGTCACAATGCTCGGAATCGGACTGGCCGAGCAGACCGGACTGATTCATTCATCACTGAAAAGCATCGTATTCGGGGTACCGAACCGGCTTTTGACAGCAGCTCTCGTATTCGCCGGGGTTATGTCCAGCCTTGCCGTGAACGCCGGTTATGTAGTGCTCCCTCCTCTCGGCGCTGTTCTGTTTCTCGGACTTGGACGTCACCCGCTCGCCGGTCTCGCTGCGGCCTTTGCAGGCGTTTCCGGAGGGTTCGGCGCCAATCTGGCACTGACTTCGACTGATGCCATCCTTCAGGAACTTACAGCTGATGCTGCCCGTACAATCGATCCTGCCTATGCAGATACGATTACGGTAACGATGAACTATTTCTTTGCGGCAGCTTCCGTTCTCCTGATAACTGTCATCGGTACGCTCGTCACTGACAAAATCGTCGAGCCCCGTCTCGGTAAATATGAAGGAGAGGAAGAAGAAAACCTGGAAAAACTGACTGTCAGGGAAAAGCGCGGCATGCGCCTGGCAGGGCTCGGATTCCTCGTAACTTTTGCTATTATGGTCTACCTGTCTCTCGGACCGCTCCGGGGCGACGGTGCTTATATCGATTCCCCATTTTTTAACGCTCTTGTTTTTGTCATTTTCGTCCTTTTCTTTGTTCCGGGTCTTATCTACGGTATTGTATCCAAGGAAATACAAAATGATAAAGACCTGACAACACTGCTCGGAAAGACGATGGCGAGCATGAGCGGCTACATCGCTCTGGCATTCACGGCGGGACAGTTCATCGCCTATTTCCGTGAAACGAACCTTGGCACGGTCATCGCCTTCAACGGAGCGGAGTTTTTGAAAAACACCGGCTTTACAGGAACAGGACTGATCCTTACTTTTATGGGGATTACCATGCTCGTCAACTTTTTCATCGGCAGTTCCTCAGCCAAATGGACGATTCTCGCCCCTGTATTCGTACCGATTATGATGAATCTGGATTATTCACCGGAGTTTACGACGTTACTGTACAGAATCTCTGACTCTGTCACTAACATGGTAACTCCCTTACTCCTTTATTTTCCTGTCATCATCGCTTTTGCTCAACGTTACGATAAGAAGATAGGTATAGGAACGCTTATCTCCATGATGATTCCGTACTCCGTCGCTTTTCTTCTGGGATGGCTCGTACTCCTTCTGGTATGGGTGCTGCTCGGAATTCCGGTGGGACCGGGAGCTCCTATCTCCTATTAGTTACTGCTATTTCGACCATGGGTCTCGTTCCCATGGTCTTATTTTTCCTTTTGCTCCTCTAAAAAATCTCTTACCGAATTTCCGTACGAAAGGTATAATGGACATTATGCAAAATTCACTGCTTTACAGGAGGGACCATCCATGAATAAAAAAGATATAGCTGCCCTGCGCAGACAGTTGAAAACCGATACCGACCTTTTAAATATCACCGATCTTTTTACGGTGTACATTATGAAAGAAACTTCCGAACCTTTCCATGCTCAGCACCAGGCGTTTGAGATGCTTGAAGAGGACCAGCAGGAGCTGTTCATGCAGAATTTCAAAAAACTTCTCTCCGGGCAGCTGGATGAGAAGCTGTTCGAACTTAAATTCAGACGGGATACCGAGGAACCCACCCAGCTTCTTCTGCACAAGAGTCTGTTGAGTAACGACACGGAGGAGTGGTCGGAGCAGATGCTCAAAATGACCGAAAAAATAATGAAAGAACAGGCCTACGATAAAGACATAGTCATCACCTTCGTAAAAGGCGAGTATTTGAAAACGACGACACCTTCAGCTGAATCCGAAGAAGCCGACCGGGACACGATGCTCTCGAGCCAGTTCATGCTGTGCAGTATTAACCAGACGGACCCCCCGGAAAAAGAAATACAGTTCGACTACATAGAGAAAACGTTCAAATATAAAGTGGACGTCGATCCCGTCATCGATCTGAAGAAACCTCTCGGCGGCTTTCTGTTTCCTGTCATCACGGATGGCACCGGAGATGTGAACAGAGTGCTCTACTCTGCCGGAAAACCGAATGAGCCCGATTCTTTTTTCATGGAAGAAGTTCTTGAGGGAGAAAAAGCAATGACTGCAAAAGAGGATAAAGCAGTCTTTGAAGAAGTCGTCAAAGATGTAGTCGGGGACCGGATGAGTCCTTCGACACTTGCAAGTGTCTACGAAGATATCAATTATACGCTTGAAGGCAGTGAAGAGGATGAATCCCCTAAACTGGATTATCGGGATATAGGGAGCTTCCTGAGCAAGAACGGTCATGAAGTGGAAGAGGAAAAAGTCAAAGAAGCTTTCCACAAAGTGACGGATGAAGAATCCTATGAACTGAAAGCGAGCAGTGTACTTCCGAAGTACAACTCAAAATCGATCAAAATAAGTACGAAAGTGGCGAACATATCCGTCAGTCCTCAGGATCTTCCGCACGTAAGGCAGGTTAACCGGAACGGCAAACGCTACATTATGATCGAAGTGGAGGAGGATGCAGAGATCTCCGGGTTCAAGATGCTTCCGGAGGATATCGAATAAAAAACACATCAAAAAGCGGGTGATATGGAGAGAATGTCCATACCACCCGCTTTTCTTTTATTTCCGTAAGGTACGCATCTTTTTATTTATACTCGATGAAAAAGTATTTTTTCTTACCTCGGCGGATGATCGTATATTTGCCTTCGATTTTGTCCGCTTCTCCGAGTTCATGACCTACTTCCTGATTTCTTTCTCCGTTGATATAAATCGCCCCGTTGGAAATATCTTCACGGGCCTGGCGCTTCGAGGAAGAAATACCCGCTTCGACGAGCAGTTCCACCAGTCGTTTCCCGTCTTCTTCCACCGTGTACCCTGGAACACCTTTGAAACCCTGTTCAATTTCTCCGGCGTTCAGTGATTTGATATCTCCGCTGAACAAAGCTTCTGTAATCCTCTGAGCCTGTTCGAGCGCAGTTTCGTCGTGAACGATTCTGGTCATCTCCTCGGCCAGCCGTTTATGAGCTGTCCGTTGTTCCGGTCGTTCCTGTACTTCCCGTTCAAGTTCTTCTATTTCATCGAAATCAAGGAAGGTGAAGAAATGAAGGAATTTGATAACGTCTCTGTCGTCCACGTTAACCCAGAACTGGTAAAACTCGTAAGGACTTGTTTTTTCGGGATCGAGCCAGATAGCGCCGCCGGCCGTTTTACCGAATTTTGAACCGTCCGCTTTCGTAATGAGCGGCATCGTCATGCCATAGGCTTCCACTTCCTGTTCACCCGCTGCCGAGCGGCGTAACAGTTCAAGACCTGCAGTGATATTCCCCCACTGGTCACTTCCTCCGAGCTGAAGGGTGCAATTTTCCTTTTCATAAAGCTTTTGGAAATCCAGAGACTGTAAAATCATGTAGGAGAACTCTGTATAGCTGATACCGGCTTCAATCCGGGACTCCACCGCATCTTTCGCCAACATATAGTTGACACCGAAGTGTTTCCCCGTGTCACGAAGGAAATCTATGATCGTCATTTCCGATAACCACTCGTGATTGTTTCTCGCTACGGCAGCATTTTCCCCTTCATCAAAATTAAGGATTCCCGCCATCTGATTCTCGATTTTTTTACTGAAACCTTTGACTGTTTCCTCGGAGTTCAGCTGTCTCTCTGTTGAACGTCCGCTCGGATCCCCTATCATTCCGGTGCCGCCGCCGACAAGAGCAATCGGCCGGTGTCCCGCTTTCTGAAAACGTTTCAGCATGAGAATCGGGAGCAGATGCCCGATATGGAGACTGTCGGCCGTAGGATCGAATCCACAGTAGAGCGTTACCTGGTTCTCACTTAAGTGCTTCCGCAATCCCTCTTCATCTGTAACCTGATTGACCAGGCCTCTTTTGGACAAATTGTCTAAAATATGCATACGTTTCACCCCTGTAAATAAATTTTTTCCTGCATTAAAAAAGACCTCTGTCTCCTTACGGAAAGGGACGAGGTCTTAACGGTCGCGGTACCACCCTGGTTGCACTTATGTGCCACTTCATTTATATAACGGCTGCAAATACATGCAACCGTCCTCTGATTCACACCAGAAGATGCTCCCGGACGTAATTCAGTTCTGAACCTCTGTCGATTCTCACCAGCCATCGACTCTCTGTGTAGAAGTGCGCAGAACCTACTGCAACCGTTCATAGCTTTAACAGATTTAATTATGTATCATTTTTATCATATATTGTTCTTGAAAGCAATTATTTCTTTCGGCTCTCATGCATCTGATATTACGGATATGATATAATTGGCAATGTCATTTTAGGAGGTCACCAATCATGAAGTGGAACAGGGATACTATTCGAAAACGCTGGGAAGACGGCACTATTTTTAAGTATACACGAATTACATATGATGTTTTATGGAACGTTTTACTATTTTTTATTATCGTCGGAATTATAGGTGTATTTTTTGTTGGAGGGGTAGGTGCCGGTTATTTCGCTTCTCTCGTTGAGGATGAACCTGTACGGAGCGAAGAGGAACTGGCCTCCAATCTG
Organism: Salimicrobium salexigens; assembly: GCF_900156705.1. Taxonomy (NCBI): domain Bacteria; kingdom Bacillati; phylum Bacillota; class Bacilli; order Caryophanales; family Bacillaceae; genus Salimicrobium; species Salimicrobium salexigens. The sequence goes on from NZ_FTOK01000012.1 coordinate 13,468, forward strand.
TATAATTATGAAGAAACCTCACAGCTTTATTTTACGAACGATCAACTGCTCGGGGACGTTCAATCTGATTTATACCGGGAGGAAGTGCAGCTCGATAACGTCAGTGATCACCTTACGTCAGCCGTGCTTGCAACGGAGGATGAGAATTTCAGAGAACATAACGGGATTGTGCCAAAAGCTCTGTTACGGGCTGTCGTGCAGCAGGTAACCAATTCCAGTACCAAAACCGGAGGAAGCACCCTGACGCAGCAGCTGGTCAAAAACCAGATTCTTACAAATGAAGTCTCTTTTGAAAGAAAAGCAAAAGAAGTTATGAACGCACTGCGTGTGGAACAATTCTTCGATAAAGATCAGATTCTTGAAGCTTATATGAATATCGTACCTTTCGGCCGGAACGCAAACGGCCAGAATATTGCAGGCGTCCAAAGTGCTGCCCGTGGAATTTTCGGAGTAGACGCCGGGGAGCTCTCCATTCCGCAGGCCGCTTTCATAGCCGGGCTCCCTCAGAACCCTTTCGGTTATACTCCTTTTAAAAACTCCGGCGGTGTAAAGGAAGAGGAAGGGCTCCAGCCTGGCCTGAACAGAATGGAAGAAGTACTTGAACGTATGCACGAAAAAGGACATATCACAGAAAGTGAATATGAAAAAGCACTTGCCTATGATCTGAAATCCAATCTCGCCTCTCCGAAACCTTTACCAAGTTCCGACTACCCTTTCCTGACACGTGAAATCAAAGTAAGGGCCGGAGAAATTCTGAAAGAGCAGCTGGCCAAGAAAGATGGTCTTACGATGGAAGATCTGGAAAATGATAATCAGTTGATGGAAGAGTACACTACTCTGGCCGACCGTCGCCTGTCCTCGGGCGGTCTGAAAGTACACACTACGATCGACAAAGAAGTCTATGATGTCATGCAGCGGGTGAAGAATAATTACAATAACTACGACACGTGGCGGACTATCCCTGTGGAGGATCCGGAAACTGGGGAGATCAGTGAGAAAGAAATCCCGGTGGAAGTCGGAAGTATCCTCCAGGAAAACTCTTCCGGTGCTATCCGCGGATTCATTGCAGGTCGCGACTTTGACGTTCAGCAGCTGAACCATGCTACGCAGGCAAGACGTTCGAACGGGAGTACGATGAAACCGCTGCTCGTCTACGGGCCGGGTTTTGATCTGGGAGCCCTGCAGCCGGGATCAGTACTGGCAGATGTGCCGTACAAGTACCCGAATAAAAATATAAGTGTAGACAACTATGCCGGAGGGTATCACGGACTTGTTTCCGCCCGGCGAGCGCTGGCCAATTCCTGGAACGTTCCGACTGTCAAAGCTTACAGTGAATTCGTCGATCAGAACCCTGCAGATAATTACTTGCGAAAAATGGGCTTTGAAGCGATTACCGCTGAAGATGCCGAAAACTTATCGACCTCTTTAGGGTCCACCATCAATGGAGTTACGGTGGAAGAAAATACGAACGGTTTCGCTACATTCGGAAATATGGGCTCGTATACTGATGCTTATATGATTGACGAAATAGTTACTAAAGAAGGTGATACACTTTATAAGCATAAAAAAGAGTCGACAGGAGTGTTCAGTGAACAGGCCTCCTATCTCACGATAGATGTTCTGCGTGACGTTTTCGATTACGGTACGGCCGATGATGTGAAGAGTCAGCTTACAAACCCGGGTGTAGACTGGGCCGGGAAGACAGGAACTTCACAAAATTACAAAGATGCATGGTTTGTAGCCACCAACCCTAACGTAACCATGAGTATGTGGATGGGGTATGACCGCAAAGAAAGCCTGAACAGTAATGGCTACAGTGACCGAAACAACAGTTTGTGGGCCGATGTCGTGAATGCGGTAACGGAAATCCGGCCCGATCTCATGGCCCCTGAACAGCGTTTTGAACAGCCTGCCGGCATCGTGGAGAAATCTTACTGTGCCACTTCGGGCCTTTTAACTTCCGAACTGTGTTCCTCCGTCGGGCTTTCCAGGAGCGATCTTTATATCAAGGAGCATGCCCCTACAGAAGAAGATGACAGTTTGACAGAAGGGGACTTCACAGAGATAAAAGGAGACCTCGTAGCTGCCGGGGATGATACACCAGATGAATTCATCACGAGCGAGGGAGACGGGGTCAGTCTGAAACCTCAGTTCCTTAAGAATAATGGCTACGACAACGAAAAGACGCTTGAGCACCTGATTCCGGACAGGGAAGAATGGTCGAATGTATCCCTCCCTTCCGAAAGCGCAGCAGGAGTAGGAGAAGAAATAACTAATGACGGGCAGCCCCCTTCTTCTCCCGGAAATCTCCGGCTTCAGGGAGCTACCATCAGCTGGAACAGTTCTTCGAGCGATGATGTAGTCGGTTACAGAATATACCGCGCAGGGTCACCGGGTGGAGACTTCTCCAAAGTCGGGAGTACCGGTTCCACTTCCATGGACCTGTCCGGTACCTCCGGAGTTTACGCCGTAAGAGCAGTGGATTACTACGGTCAGGAATCGGGATTATCCGAAACCGTAACTGCCGAATAGTCCTTTAGTGCCCGGCACAGGCGAATAGCCGTTTGAAAAGGAGTTACTCTTTTCAAACGGCTATTTTATAGGTAATATGGTAGTAGCATGAAATATTTTTACAGGCGGTGGATATGTGGAACATACTAAGTCATTTTTTCAGAGGAAATTGAAAACGGATACAAACGACCTGATAATTGAAGGTCCTCTTACATCCGATGAGCTCTCCCAATATTCATTCCATGAACAGTTAACTGCTTTTCGTCCCCCCAAAAAACAGTTCGAAGCGATAAAAGGAATAGCTGACCTTCCGGAGGGAAGAATTATTGTGGCCCGTTTTGAAGGTACAATCGTCGGCTATGTCACCTATCTTCATCCGGATCCTCTGGAACGCTGGGCCGAAGGGAAAATGGAAAACCTCATTGAGCTCGGCGCTATTGAGGTGGTCCCGGGTTTTCGCGGATACAGAGTCGGTTCCCAGCTTATAGAAGTATCCATGCTTGATGAATATATGGAAAACTACATTATCATTTCCACGGAATACTACTGGCACTGGGACCTGAAAAGCACAGGACTCAGTATATGGCAGTACCGGAAAGTGATGGAAAAGATGATGGGTGCCGGGGGCCTTACGCCCGCTCCGACAGACGATCCCGAAATCATATCCCATCCTGCCAATTGTCTAATGGTCCGCATAGGAAAAAACGTCAGCGGATCCGATGTGGATAAGTTCGACCATTTGCGTTTCCTTACGAAACATCAGTATTCAAACAGGAGGTCCTGACCAATGCTCGTTGAAGAAATGATGACTACTGAAGTTCATACGCTTACTACGGAAGATACTATAGAAGATGCACTTAAAACCCTCAACACCTATCAGATCCGTCACATTCCAATCGTCGATGAAGACATGTACGTCGTCGGTATCGTTTCCGACCGGGACGTAAGAGATGCCAGTCCTTCAGTATTTGAGCGTGATTCCGACCTCAGCGAACTTTCCAACAGTCTGGGAAGCATTATGACTACCGAAGTCATTACCGTACATCCGCTCGGCTTTATCGAAGAGGTTGCAAATATCTTCTATGATAATGAAATCGCCTGCGTTCCCGTCACCAGAAATAATAAACTGGTCGGAATAATCACAGAAAAAGATCTTCTTTATACGCTCATCCAGCTTACGGGGACGAATGTGCAGAGTTCCCAAATCGAAGTCAAGGTACCCAACCGGCCCGGCATGCTGCCCGGTGTAGTGAATATCGTAGGAAAGAGAAAACTGAACCTCACTTCCATTCTCGTTTATCCATACAAACCCGACAGCAACTACAAAGTCGTGGTCTTCAGAGTTCAGACGATGAATCCGTATCCAATGATCGAAGACTTAAGAAATTCGGAATATGAGGTACTCTGGCCGAAGGAACCGGGGATGTCCCAATGAGCTGTTCATCCAAATTCGTATATTCCAAAGATTACGCTACTTACCGCTTTAGTGATGATCATCCTTTCAACCAGATGAGAGTAGAGCTCACCTACGATCTGCTGAAGGACTCCGGGGCGCTTAAGGATGAGGATATCGTTTCCCCGCGCTATGCCACGGAAGAAGAGCTTGCCCTTTTTCACAGCCGGGAGTATATTGAAGCTGTGAAAAAAGCGAGCGTCGGCGACCTCTCCGAAGAAGAGGGATTCGAATTCGGTATAGGTACGGAAGACACTCCCATATTTAAAGGGATGCACGAGGCTTCTTCACTGATAGTGGGAAGTACGCTTTCGGCTATCGATGAAGTGATGCAAGGACGTACCGATCATTCCCTTAACCTGGGGGGCGGCCTTCACCATGGTTTCGAACGAAGAGCCTCCGGTTTCTGCATATATAACGACGGCGCCGTAGGGATTAAATATTTACAGAAGAAATACAATCAGCGGGTAATGTATGTGGATACCGATGCACATCACGGAGATGGAGTGCAGTGGGCATTTTACGGAGATCCGGATATCTGTACCTTTTCTATACATGAAACAGGAAGGTATCTTTTCCCCGGTACCGGATATGTCAATGAACGTGGACTGAAAGAGGGTTACGGCTATGCATTCAACTTACCGATTGACGCGTTTACAGAAGACGAATCTTTTTTAGACGTATATGAATCCGCTTTCAGGAAGATCGCTGCATATTTCAAACCGGATATCATCGTTTCCCAGAATGGTGCGGACGCTCATTTTTACGACCCGCTCACACACCTCTGTTCAACGATGAAGATATACGAACGTATCCCTGCCCTTACCCACGAACTCGCTCATGAACACTGCGGAGGGAAATGGGTAGCTCTCGGGGGCGGAGGGTATGATATATGGAGAGTGGTACCACGCGCCTGGGCGCAGCTGTGGAAAGTGATGAAGGACCAGGCTCCTTTCGAGGGAGAACTTCCGGCAACTTGGCTGGAAAAATGGGAACCGGAAGCTCCTTTCTCTCTCCCGCATACGTGGCACGATCCCGACGGCTCCTACAAAAAAATTCCGAGAAAACCGGAAATCACCGAAAAGAATGCTAAAACACTGAAAGCAGCCATGCAGTTCATCAATAATCAGATTCACTATAATTGAACCGTTGAGTCATGAAAAACAGGCATCTCCGTTCCTAGGATGAGGACGGGGATGCCTGTTTATTGTTTTCATACTCGGACTCCAGAATTACGATTTCAACTCTTCTGTTCTTTCTCCAGTTCTCTTTAGAATTGTTCTCGACGACCGGACGGGTGGATCCGTACCCTACCGCTGTAAACCGGCCGGATTCAAGTCTCGGATCGTTATTCTGCAAATAGCGTATCACACTTCCGGCTCTCGCTCCGGAAAGCTCCCAATTCGAGGGGAACTTCGCCGTCGCGATCGGACGGTCATCCGTGTGTCCTTCCACTCTTACATGGTTAGGCACCTGTATTAACAGGTCCCGCAGCTTGCCGAGGAAGGGGCGGCCGGACTCCAATATGGAAGCTTCCCCACTTTCAAACAGCACTTGTTCCTGCAGAACAAGAACCACCCCTTTTTCTGACCGTTCTGCCGATATTATGTCCTGAAGCTTGTTTTTTTCGAGAAATTCTTCCACTTCCTGCATAAGCTGATCCAGCTGCTGTGCCTCTTCAGTCTCCGTTTCCTTTTCCTCGTCAGGCTCCGATGTTATCTCCGGCACATCGACCGGCTCATCGAAATCACTGCGATCATCACCAATTTCGCGGACTTCGGTGCGGTCGGTAGGGTTTTTGCTTTCCACCGGCGAAGGCATAAAGTCGAATATCATACGATTTTTGAACGATTCTGCGACGGAATCGAATTTCACTTCACTAATCTGTGACATGGAAAACAATAATACGAAGAATACAAGGATAAGCGTAATCATATCTGCGTATGTAGTCATCCATTTTGGTGCCCCTTTTTCCACTTTGGCCTTTCGTTTTCTATGCTTCATTGGCCGCATCCTTCGGCATTTCCTGCTCCTGCGCTTCTTTGGAAGCCATTTTTTCTTTTTCTTCCTCCGATAGAAAAGCACTCAGTTTTTCTTCCAGAATTTTCGGGTTCTGACCGGACTGGACACCGATAATACCTTCGGTGATTATTTGCTTTTTGAAGATTTCCTGATCGGTTTTGTTTTCGAGTTTCCCGGCCATAGGTAAAAAAACAAGGTTTGCAAGAACTGTACCGTACAGCGTCGTCAAAAGGGCGACAGCCATTTGAGGGCCGAGCGTAGCGGGATCATTTAAACTCTCCAGCATGAGGATAAGGCCGATCAACGTACCTATCATCCCCCAGGCAGGAGCGTATTCTCCCGCTTTTTCCACGATAGCACGCCCTCTCTGGTGACGTTCCTCGACCGCACTCACTTCGGCACTCATGATTTCGTTGACCAGTTCAGGTTCTATTCCGTCCACAGACATCAATATTCCTTTTCTTATGAAAGGGTCTTCGATGTTCTCCGCTTCCGCTTCCAAAGCCAGAAGTCCCTCGCGCCGAGCTCTGTCGGATAATTTAACAAACAGCTTTATCAGTTCGGGCAAATCCATGGAATCCTTGTTGAAGGACATGCGAATGGCTTTATAAGCCAGCTTCATTTCTCCCAGGTTAAAGTTCACGAACAGGGCGGCAAGGGTTCCGCCAAGAACAATAAACACAGAGGTAGCCTGAATGAACGACTTCAGCCCTCCTATCCCGCCGTTGACCGTGATTCCGACCATAATCATAATGAAACCTAACGTAATACCTATCGGAGTCAATATATCTTTTTTGTTCATACTGCTCTCTCCTCAACGAACGATGTGACTTATACTTTATATATCGTCACTTTTTTTGATTCGTTGAGTTTCTTTCAATGATTCTGTGAGGAAGGATCACATTCGTATCCTCCGCCTGTTCTTTGTTCATCAATTTAGTCAGAAGCCTCATCGACACGGCTCCAATATCATACATCGGCTGTACAACAGTAGATAACGTAGGACGGATCATCGTTGCAAGTCTGGTATTATCAAAGCCGATCACTTCGATATCTTCCGGTACGCTGATACCTTTGTCCTGAAAACCATGGATGACACCGAGAGCCATTTCATCGGAAGCTACGAATACTCCGCCTGGACGTTCTTCGAGAGCGATAATCTGTTCAGCCGCTTCCAGACCCGAATCATACGAATAATCACCCAGTACGAGGAGTTCATCATCGACGCCCTGGTTATAATCTTTCAATGCGCGTTTATAACCTTCCAGTTTTTTCGTGTTTATGGACGTATTATCCGGTCCTGAAACGTAAGCTACTCTTTTACTGGTGGAAAGCAGATGTTCAGTAGCTTCATAAGCTGCGTCGCCGTAGTCGATGTTTACAGAAGGAGTCTCTTCACTTTCGTCGAGCGTCGCCGCCAGCGTAACCGGTACAGAAGCTCTCCGGAACTCCTCTGTATGTTCCTCTGTTATATCTCCTCCCATGAAGATGAGACCATCCACCTGCTTGCCGAGCATTGTATTGATCAGATGAAGTTCTTTATCTTTGTTCTGGTCGGAGTTGCTCAAAATAATATTATAATTATACATCGTCGCAATATCTTCAATCCCTCTGGCCAGTTCAGCGAAAAAGATGCTGGAAATATCCGGTATGATCACTCCTACCGTAGTCGTCTTCTTACTGGCCAGCCCTCTGGCTACGGCATTCGGTCGATAACCGAGACGTTCAATCGCTTCATGGACCTTCTTTCTTGTAGCCGGTTTCACGTTAGGGTTACCATTTACGACCCTGGACACAGTAGCCATGGATACATTGGCTTCCCGTGCCACATCATATATTGTTACATTCATGTTCATTTCCTCCTCTAAAACTGCTTTTAAAACTACTATACCCTATTAATTAATCTTAATAATCATACGATATTTAAGAAAAACCTGCAATTCATGTCTTCCCATTCATTATAACGAAACCGGTACAATTTAAAAAGCCAGGCTGTTAACCTGACTTTTTGTAAATTTATGATTTCACCGGTTGCTGCTTATTTATTTCATTAATGAAAGATTCGAATGTAGGGATATCCATCTGCTGGGCAGAATCTGAAAGCGCCACTGCCGGGTCAGGGTGAACTTCAGCCATTATACCATCTGCTCCGATTGCGATTGCAGCTCTTGCAGTCGGCAGCAACAAATCTCTCCGGCCTGTTGAGTGCGTTACGTCCACAAGAACAGGCAGGTGAGTCTCCTGTTTCAAAATAGGAACCGCTGAAATGTCCAGCGTATTACGGGTAGCTTTCTCGTATGTGCGTATTCCGCGTTCACACAGGATGATCTGGTCATTACCCCGGGAGATGATGTACTCAGCCGCATTGATGAACTCAGAGATAGTAGCTGACATACCGCGCTTCAGAAGAACCGGCTTCTTAACGGCACCTGCCGCTTTCAGAAGTTCGAAGTTCTGCATATTGCGGGCACCGATTTGAATGACATCAATGTAGTCTACGGCTTTCTCTATATCGGCGGGATTGACTATTTCCGAAATTACGGCGAGTCCTTCTTCATCTGCCACACGTTTAAGAATTTGCAGTCCTTCTTCACCGAGGCCCTGGAAATCGTAAGGAGAAGTACGCGGTTTGTATGCACCGCCCCTGAGCAGCTTACCGCCCTGTTTCTTCACGGCCTGTGCTACTTCCTTAACCTGTTCGTAACTCTCCACCGAGCACGGGCCGAATACGTGGGTCAGCTCTCCGGCTCCGACTTTTTCCCCTTTGATATTCACAACAGTGTCCTCGGCTTTGTTCTTACGCGACACTAGCAGAGCCTTCCGGTGATCGTCTTCCTGAAGCTCAAGGCTCGCTTTGAAAATCTCTTTGAAAAGCTGCGTTACGGTAGAGTTCTCGAAAGGACCTTCGTTGTTCTCCACTATCTTGTCAAGCATTGCTCTCTCACGCACGGGGTCAAAACGATTCATGCCCTGCTGCTCTTTCACTTCTCCTATACTCTTTACCAGATCACCGCGTTTACTTATTAAATTCAATAGCTCTACGTTTACATCGTCCAGTTCGTTACGTAATTGATCGAGTTGTTGGTTACTCATCGTTAGTCCCCCTTATTCCTTCATAAAAAATTACCTCTTATTGATAATTAGGGCAATTATAGCTGAATTATTTTGAATTGTCACCCTTATTAAAGAAATTCATCATAGTTAACAGATCTAAGTTCAGGAAATGACCGCCTTATCCAGGTTCGTCTTCGTAATATCAAAGTGTGTCGCGTTCCATTCTACCGATCCTTTCTTTATATAAAAAGCCTGGGGGGATTCATGGGAGATTTTCAACTCTTCAGCTGCAAACTGGGATACATCCCTTGCTTCCTGAATAGGGATGAAGTACACCGAAGTATCGGAAGAACGTTCAAAGTTCTCTGCCTCCCCTTTTGCAGATGCGCTGATAGGACATGTAAGACTATGTTTCAGCAGTATAAATTCTTCTTCGTTCTTCAATAATTCTTTTAGTTTCTGAATAGATGTTACTGTTTCCATCTGTAATCTCCTCCCATTTTTTCATTCATAATTTTCTCTTTACCCTTATCATAGAAGAAAAAAAGGCGAGGGAGCAAGCCCACGCCTTCCTGAAATTAATTGGATTGTCCTTTTTCCTGTTCCTGCTCAAGTTCGCGTGCTGCTTCTTCAATTGCTTCCGCAACCTCCTGGGCAGCCTGTTCAGCTTCTTTTTCGTCGGAGTTCCCCTGTACTTTCTCTTTAACTTTAGAACTGAGATCCTGAGTAGTCGAAGCTGCTTTTTCTTTCCATACTCCTGAATTTTCATTAAGATCTTCACGAAGTTCCTTACCTGATTTAGGAGCTACGAACAATGCAGTAGCTGCACCTATAAGCACTCCTATAATCGTTCCCAGTATAAAATCTTTGCTGTTCCCCTGGTTCTGGTTCTGTTTCTCTTTTGCCATTTGTCAACATCCTCCTTTAAATATTATACTTCTTCGTAATTCCCCATACGTCAAGCACTGCATGAACCCAGCCAAAAACTTCATTGACTTCCTGTGAGTCTGCACGGACGTTGGACGTCGGGACGTCACTGAGCGCTTTGTCGAGATCGTCCTTTTTACTGGCAGGAGTCTTGATCTGCGCTATCGTTTCATCCAGAAGTTCTTTATGGTTGTTCAGCTTCTCAGTCAGGGATTCACCTTTTTCCTGAAGAGTAGTGACACCGGTAGTGATTCCTTCCGTACGTTCCTGAACTCCTTCTACCGTCTCGTTCGCCTGATTCATCGTTTTCTTAACGGTGGAGATAGTCTTCACAGCGTAAACTGCGAGTACAATCAAAGCCAATACTGCGACTCCGATCGCAACATAAGTGAGAATATCCATAATTTCCACCCCTCTTTTCTTATGTAGATAGTACTTATACCTACTACCCTTCCATAAGCGCAATTAAACCGATGCCACTCCCTAACTATAACATTATCAGGGGATTATAAAAATCCCCCCGGGAGTCTTTATTTATGTGCTTTTGTTACTCGGCTACGCTTTTCACTTTTGCTTCGTATTCTTTTTGGAATTTCTGAATATCTCCCGCTCCCATGAACAGAAGAACACCGTTTTTGTGCTCTTTCAATCTTTCTGTGTCTTCAATAGCAAGTATTTCAGCACCCGGAATGAGTTCCTGGAGATCGTTGATAGTCAGGTTGCCTTTGCTTTCCCGTGCAGAACCGAAAATGTCACACAGATAAACGTAGTCCGCTTCCTGCAGGCTTTCGGCAAACTCTTTAAGAAAAGCTTTCGTTCTTGAAAAAGTGTGGGGCTGAAAGATAGCTACCGCCGGACGACCCTTATATTTTTTTCGTGCAGAGTCGATGGTGGCGGCAATTTCTATCGGATGATGAGCGTAATCATCTACAAGAATCTGCCCGCCCCATTCTTTTTCCGTGAATCTTCTCTTCACTCCGGCGAATGTTTTCAGTGCATTGATCTCTTCGGCCGGTATGCCGTCATAGTCGCAGAGAGCAATGACGCTCAGTGCATTCAATACAGTATGCGATCCAAACTGCGGAATCGTAAAGGTGGCGTAATAGGTACCTCTTACAAAGACATCAAAGGTAGTGCCTTCTTCTGTTTCGTACACATTTTTAGCCTGGAAATCATTCGACTCCTGAAAACCGTAATAAACGATAGGGACATTGGCTTTGATATGCTGCAGATGTTCATCATCCCCGCACGCAATTATCCCTTTCCTTACCTGCATCGCCATCTGCTGAAACGCGTCATATACGTCATCGATACTTGTGAAGTAATCGGGGTGATCGAAATCGACGTTTGTCATGATGGCATAATCCGGATAATAAGAAAGGAAATGGCGCCTGTATTCACAGGATTCAAATACAAAGTATTCGCTGTTCTCCCCTCCCTTTCCGGTACCATCCCCGATAAGGAATGAGGTCGGGTAGTTCTCATCGAGTACGTGGGAAAGAAGGCCGGTTGTGGAAGTTTTCCCATGTGCCCCGGTTACGGCGATACTCGTAAAGCGTTTAAGCCACTCGCCCAAAAAGTCGTGGTAGCGGTAATAGGTAAGTCCAAGCTCTTTGGCCCGCTTTATTTCCTCGTGCTCATCTCCGAAAGCGTTGCCGGCTATTACTACATATTCTTCTTCAATATTATCAGCAGAAAAAGGCAGTATTTTAATCCCCTTTTCTTCGAGAGCCTTCTGGGTAAAAAAGTATTTATCCACATCCGACCCCTGGACCGTTTCGCCCGAATCATGAAGTATTTGTGCCAGAGCACTCATACCCGTACCTTTAATACCAACAAAGTGGTAAGTAGTCATAAAAAAACCTCCGTAATAAATTCCATATAGGTAAACTTATATGTACTATTCAGTAATGTAAATTTCCCAGCTTAGTGCTATATCATTTTATCACGTTCTTTTAGTAATCAAAAGCAGGAAGTATGTCCTTCTGTCACAATGAAAAAAGCACGAATTCCTTCGTGCTTTTTATCCACTACTAATGTCCGGGAACAAAATCAACTTTCTCCAGGCGCGGGTTCGGGGTATACTTACGACCCTGTTTCGCTTCCTGTTCCCCGTTCAACAGAACATTATCCCCGGTAAAACCGATAGTGATATCCAGCAGACTCCCGCCGACTCCGTACATATCCACCGGAACTTTATTCTCTTCAAAATGACGGATACGATCTTCCGAGAATCCACCGCTCACTATTATTTTCACGTGATTGTACCCTTCCCTGTTGAGGGCTTTCCTGAGTGCAAATACGAGTTCGGGATTGACTCCACGCGGGTCAAAAGTACCCATAAGATGCTCATTTCTCAGGAAATATTTATCGACAAGGGTTCGGGATGTATCAAGACGCACACCCTTCAGATCATCGCCGAACTCCCGGGCGACTTTCAGGGAGTCCCCGATAACGTCGTTGTTGTAATCTACAAGGGTCGTCAATTCGTCTTCGGGGAACTCTTCCTGATAAGCTTTCGTTGCGGCTACTACATCCCCTTTGAACATCTGGAGTAATGCGTGGGGCATAGTACCCATACCTGCTTTCCCCCACCACTCATTCATGGCGTGGGTGGCCTGGGCGGTGGAGCCGCCTATGAAAGCCGAGTAGCCGTCTCCTGCCTGTTGTGTATAATGATCATCCCGGTCACCCATAAAAATTATCGGTTTTTGTTTCCCGGAAGATCTCGCCGCTTTCACTACATTATACACATTAGTAGCTACCGAGGTTCTTCTCGCGAGAATACCGTCGATAATTCCTTCGAGATAACCGAACTCCTGATAAGGACCGCTGATTGTCAACACAGGTTCAAAAGGGCTGACACGATCCCCGTCCTTAAGTGAGTAAACCTCCAGGGATCCGGGATTTTCTGCAAACGTGTGGATAAGAGCTATAGCTTCATCCGTACCGCAGAGAACCGCATGACTCTTTTGGAAAAACTGCATGGTTACAGTGTTATCGGCTACATGTTTCTTTACGATATCATTGGTTTTAAGAAAATAAACCGCTGAAAACCATCCCTCACCGATACGTTCATCGAATTTAAATGTTTTGTTCGTCAAACGGGATATTTCCCCATTCAGTTTTTGTAATATTTCCTTCATAGCTTTACTCCTTATCCGTTTAAATCGTCACTGCTTCACTTCTATCATAATGAAACGCCGAGCTTTTCACAAGGGATTCAGGATAGTTCCCCCTGCTTCCATTCTTCCGACTGCTGTTCGGTAAGCAGTACATCTCTCGGCTTACTGCCTTTCTGTGAAGATATGATCCCGTGCTCCTCCATCTGGTCGACCAGACGGGCGGCACGGTTATATCCTACCCGGAACCTTCGCTGAATAAGAGAAGCACTGGCCCCGTTCTGAGATAGGACGAAGCGGACCGCCTCATCAAACAGAGAGTCCGTCTCTTCTTCATTATTTATATGATTCAGTAATTCTTCCTGTTCAAACAAATAATTGGCAGGTGCGATATTTTTCATAAATCCGGTGACTCTCGTTATCTCCTCATCAGAAACGAAAGCTCCCTGAACTCTTTGCGGAGTCCGGTCCCCGTTCCCCATAAACAGCATATCCCCTTTACCGAGAAGTTTCTCGGCGCCGCCGGCATCCAGCACGGTTCTGGAATCAGCCTGGGAGGAAACACTGAAAGCTATCCTCGTCGGGATATTCGCTTTAATGAGCCCCGTAATGACGTCCACGGAGGGTCTCTGAGTAGCTACAAGCAGGTGAATACCACAAGCTCTTGCTTTCTGTGCTATTTTACAGATGGCATCCTCCACTTCCTGCGGAGAAGTCATCATCAAGTCAGCAAGTTCATCGATTACGATTACGAGATACGGGAGCTTTTTCTCGCTTTTCCCTTCCCGGATCACTTTGTCGTTGTACTTCTCAACATCACGTACGCCATATTCCACAAATTTCTCGTAGCGTTCCTCCATCTCTTTCACTGCCCACTTCAGGGCAGAAGTTGCTGCTTTCACATCCGTAATGACCGGGGAGACGAGCTGAGGTAGACCGTTGTACGGAGCAAGTTCCACCATTTTCGGATCGATGAGCATGAATTTGACGTCTTCATAGTGCGATTTATAGAGCAGGCTGAGCAGGATTGTATTAATGCATACACTCTTACCGGAACCGGTAGCTCCGGCTATCAGCCCGTGCGGCATATCTTTCAGGTCCGTTACGGAAGGGATGCCTGCGATATCGAGGCCGAGCCCGACCGTAAGAGGAGAATCGGAGTTCGTGAATTCTTCCGTTTCAAAAATTTCCTGAAGACCCACCATCTGTGATTTATGGTTCGGCACTTCAATGCCAACGGCCTGTTTCCCCGGTATCGGTGCTTCCATTCTGATGTCTCTGGCAGCCATCTTCAATTTAATATCGTCGGAGAGATTGGTGATTTTACTAACTTTCACTCCCGGCTCGGGTTGCACTTCAAACCTGGTTACCGTAGGTCCCTTCATCGCATCTGTAACTTTGGCTTTTACCTGGAACTGCTGAAGGGTGTTTTCAAGCTGTTCCATCTGTTCGATGATAATCGTATCTTCATTCTCTTCCCTGACGACTTTATCGTTGAATAAATAGAGAGGTAACTCGTATTCTCTTCTATTGTCTGTCTCTCTCTTAGCTTCTCCGGTCAGATCGTTCTGTTCCGGCAGTTCTGCAGTCTTCTCAGGTTCTGCAGTCTTCGGAGACGTATTCTGTTCCTCTGGTTTCTTGTCTCTCGATCTTTTGTCCTTCGGAGTCATAATTACATTGAAGGGGACGGAAGATCGGCTGCTCTTCGTTTCTTTGTTCCCAGGCTTTTCTCTGGTAATGATCGTCGCAGGTTCCGAAGTCTCTTCTTCCGCTGCGTTTTCCTTCTCCTCAGCTGCACTCTCTGCTACCCTGAACGTCTCCTGCCCTGTTTCTTCTACAGGCTTTTCTTCTTCCGGAACAGCAGTCTCCGGCTCCCCGTTTCTTACTTCGTCTTCTTCCTGTACCGGCAGCTCTTCTTCGGTAGACCCGGTATCCTCTTCTATAGAAAGGAAGACTTCCGTGCCCGCATCTCCGGAAACGTCAGATTCTTCTTCCACTTCGTCTTCCATATCCAAAAATTCAGATTCCGCAACCGTCTCCGGCGCCTCCTCTGTTTCATAATCCGGGATACCCTCTTCCTCAGAGGGAATCAACTCGTTTTCTTCTGTGATTTCTTCATCTTTTCCATAATTTCTTTGCCGTTGAAACCCATGGACCGGGGACGGAACCGCCGTAGGGGTGAAGGGTTTGGCAGAAGGAGAAGGTCTCTTTTCTTTTTCTTCGGCATTTTCCTTCTTTCTTCGGTAGTTGAACTGCTCAAAACCTTTGTTATCCGTACTTTCCTCCGACTGCGTCCTTCTGGTACGCTGTCTTGTTCGCTGCAGGCTTTTGTCTGCTTCCGCTTCTTTTGTTTCCTTCTTCACGCGGGAGTTGTCAGCAGAGTTATCCGGAATCATCGGAAAGCGGAACGAGCCGGTTTTCGGGTAATGGTACGTCATTTTTGATTTTGCTTCCGAACTTCGATATGTAGGAGCCGTTCTGTCTTCTTCAGGTAATTCTTCTTCCGGTTCAAAAAGCTGTTTACATTTATCGATGAATTGTTTCCACATATTTATTCACTCTTTCTTTGCATACTTTTCTTTCTATTGTATCAGCTTTTTCCTCCGTTGTGTTTTTCAAAAAAGTTAAAAATGCAAAGAGGCCCGCACCTCTTTGCATTTTTGATTTATTGTATCCCGGTATCTTTTATTCAACTTTATACAGGAAAAGGGGCTCCGACTTCATAAGAGTCATCCAGCACAAGAATACCTTTTCCTTCCGAACCGTCCGAGAGGTGAAGCTCTTTACTGGAGCAAATCATTCCGCTTGAAGCTGTGCCTCTCAACTTAGCATCCTTGATTTTCATACCCCCGGGCATGACGGCACCGACTTTAGCAACTACCACTTTCTGTCCGGCGTCCACATTAGGAGCTCCACAGACGATCTGCACCTGCTGATCTCCAAGATCAACCTGACAGACGCTCAGTTTATCGGCATTTTCATGCGGTTGAATCTCCGCCACATAACCGACGACGAATTTCTCTTCCAGGTCCAGATCGAGGTTATCATTAAGATTCTGGTCGGAAAATAACTTTTTAAGTTCTTCGAGTTTCTCTTCGTCCATCCGCATCTGCCCATTGCCCAGATCGCTGAAGTGACGGGAAGCATTGAAAATATTGTAACCGAGGACAGAACCGTCCGTTTTATCCGTAATCTTCACTATATCTCCGAATGCTTCATGTGTTCTGTTATCTCTATCAGTTTCATTAAACGGAATGAGCAGTACGTCACCGACGCCCTTCTCGTTATAATAAATCATCACGTTTCATCGTCCCCTTTTTTTTCCTTCGGTTTTTTCTGTGCAAGTATGAATATAGGTTCCAGCTTCCCATTTTCGTATAGGAAAGAAAGGGAAGTTACCGGTACAAGACCTTCCGCAAAAAACTTCATCGCCATCTGGGCCAGTATATCGTATCCGCCTTCATTCTGTATGTCGGCAAAGATGATTACGTCCTGATGGGGAATACTTATAGCCAGTTCCCCTTTGCATTCTGCTTTCATCTCTTCAAGTAAGGACTCATTCAATATTCTGCTGGCGTCGTAACCATCATTCAATGACTGAAAATAGAAGTCGTTTCCGTATACGGTGTCTTTTCGCAGACTCACTTCGAGGGACCGGGCGTTGAAAGAGGCGACTTCTTTCATTCGATCGATACTCCAGCCCTCCTCTTCCAGTTTATGGTAGTCGATGAGCTGATACGATTTTCCAAGATCAAGAGCGTAATAAATTCTTGTTTCGGCCGTGTGGTCGGTGTAAATCAGTTTCTTTCCGTTTTCAGTTTCTGTTGGAAAAGAAGCGGCCCGGATCACGGGATATACGTTCTTTTCCTGGCCGGAAAGTTCCGTATTCTCATTCATGACCCTAAGCGCTTCGCGAATATGTTCTTCGAGTTCATCCAGGGATTTTTCTCCTTTTTCCTGCCATTTGGAGATGACATTCGGCACTGTTACTGTAATGCCTTCTCCGGAGTGTTCCCACTCCACGCGAAAAGTATCTTTATCCCTGTTGAAAGAAGTTCGCCAGCCGTTCTCATCAAGGCGCTCTTCCAGTTTTTTCTTCATTTGTATGCTCGTCATTTTCATCGGTAAAACTCCTCTTTAATCATTTCGCTTCGTCGATGAAACTCTGTATTTCCTCCAGGGTCTTGCGATCTTTACTGACAAACCTGGCTTTTTCTTCTCCGCCTTTAAAAGCAAGGAAACTCGGGATGCCGAAAATGGAATAATCCGCGCACAAGTCAATGAAATCATCGCGATCGACGTACACAAACATCCATTCCGGATTTTCACGTTCCAGCTCCGGTAACTCGGGTTCAATAACCCTGCAGTCCGGGCACCAGGCTGCCGAAAACATAAAAATAGTCTGCTCGTTTTCTGCTAACTGTTCAAATTCTTCCACTGATTGCAAACGTTCCATACGTATCCCTCCATGAGTCATTGTAGCATACCACTAGCTGGTTTCAATCGCCAGGTCTCCCGGTTTAATCCATCCTTTTTTTCTGAACCATATACCGAGAATGATAGTGACGATTATGGGAACTGACAAATGAGTTACGAGAATTGCAATACCGACTTCCCTGCTCCAGCCCATCGTTTCCACCGTCATAATCTGTCCGACGAATCCGCTGGTGCCCATACCCGCACCGGCAGCATTATTTTCGAGAGTAAATACTACAGTGGCCATCGGCCCGGCTGCTGCTCCTGCTATAACGGGAGGAATCATAGTCACCGGTTTCTTAATCACATTACCGATTTGAAGCATGGAGGTTCCGATCGCCTGAGCGATTATCCCACCCGGCGTATTATCTTTATAGCTGAGTACGGCAAAGGAGATCATCTGCGCTGCACAGCCGGCTGCTGCTGCCCCCGCCGCTATTCCCTCAAGAGAAAGCATTAAGGATATAGCGAGGCTTGAAATCGGCGCAGTCAGTGCGATACCCATCAGAACGCTTACCAGTATCCCCATCAGGAGAGGTTCCTGGACTGTTGCCCAATTGATGATATTACCGAAACCCTCAAGAAAAGCACTTATCGGGATCCCGATAAGAGAACCGGCCGTATATCCTGTCACTATCGTTACTAACGGCGTCAGTATGATATCGAGACTCGTCTCTTTACTGATCAGCTTTCCAAGTTCAGTACTGATCAGGGCTGCAATGAAAGAGGCTGCAGGTCCTCCGGCCTCCGCACCGAGCGCACCGCTGAAAAGGGCAGCAAACATTACGAGCGGCGGAGCATTCAGACCGTACGCTACCGCTACTCCGATCGCCCCTCCCCATATGAGGACATTCATAAGCAGATCTCCCATTTCTATTAAATGGGTGGAGAGAAAGGCGAGCGGCAGCCGTTCGCCGACAGTCTGGATAATAAGTCCGATAATAAGAGATGAAAATAAGCCGAGGGCCATATAACTCAATGAGTCGATGAAATAAATTTTCGGTGAAAGGGAAATCCCTTTTTTTTCTAAATAAGCTCTCATTTCTTACCCTCCTTCCCACTTCTATCAGCATACGTTAATGTATATACACATGTAAACGTTATTGTGCAGGATTAACTTCCTGTTTCTGAGGGTATACTTGATTCTGAACTATTAATTCAGGAGGGATTGCATGGAACTACGTGTATATCTGGCAGGCCAGATACATGATGCATGGAGAGATGAACTGAAACAGAAAGCCGAGAAAAAGGATCTTAAAGTGAAATTCGTCCACCCTCAGGAGAATCACAGTCGTTCCGACAACGTCGGAGAAGATATCCTCGGGGAGCAGCCGAATAAAGAAACCAAGGATGACAAAGCTTCAGCCATCAACAATTTCCGCACCAAGCTGCTTATGGAAAGATCTGATGCCGTCATAGCCTATTTCGGTGAGAACTATAAACAGTGGAATACCGCTATGGATGCCGGTATTGCCATTCAGGCCGGTAAGCCGACGATTCTTATTCGCGATGAAAGTCTGATTCATCCGTTAAAAGAACTTTCAAATCAGGCTACTGTAACGGTAGAGAATATCGATCAGGCGATTGAAGTATTGAATTACGTATACGAATGAGTAAAAGCAATCACGCATGAATGGCGTGATTGCTTTTTTAGAAATAACTGTTTATAAAGTGCACTGAACACAGAAAGAAGAAATTCCTGATGAAAAGTGCGTAACAAAACTTCACGGAATGAATGAGGCTTACAGATTATCGTATTCCCACTGGCCTTTCAGTAGCGTCACGATATGCCGGAACATTTTATCACGATTCATTTGTCCATTCGTAAAAATGCCGACTGCCCCTTCTTTTTTACTTACGTCACTCTTCTGGGCATACTTCTCCATAGCTTCCCCCAGTTCCAGTCCCTTACTCATCTGCTCATGAATTTCATCAGGGAGGGGAATCCGGGCTCCTGCCGCCGTATAAATGTTCTCCTGTTGATCAACAAGAGCCCCCCAGTTGCACAGATAAAGATCGTCTCCAATCTCCATCACGCCGCCCTCAAGACCTATACCGAGATCCGCTTTAGCGGTCATTGCGCATTCACGGGCCCGATGAATAGCTCCTTCGAGCGTTTCTTCATCCGAGAAGGGCTGCGAGGAAACTTTTGAATCCACGTCCATTTCCACTACCGTATCGTTCTCAAAAACATCAGTTACTGCAGTCAACTTGGAAGGATTCAAAGAACCTACATAAATTTTCATATCGTCCACCTGCACTATTCTTAAAGTATGATTTACTCATTATAGCAAAAAAAACGCCCAGCCTAAACCACATACAGCTGAGCGTTGTACATTCTCCTTTATACGTTCTTTCTGATCTGTTCAAGTGCGTTGGCGTCTGTCGTTCTTACGAGTTTTTTAAGCAGTTCCTTTGCCGCGGCATAGTCATCGACGTGAATGATCGAAGAAGAGGTATGAATGTATCTCGAACATATTCCGATAACCGAAGAAGGCACGCCTTCATTGGCGATATGAACACGACCGGCATCGGTACCTCCCTGAGATACGAAATACTGGTAAGGGATATCGTTCGACTCGGCTGTATCAAGAATGAATTCTCTCATGCCCCGGTGTGTAATCATCGTTTTATCAAAAATGCGCAAAAGAGCTCCTTTACCTAACTGACCGAACTCTTTGCTCTCTCCGGACATATCATTCGCAGGAGATGCATCCAGAGCGTAGAAAATGTCAGGTTTAATCATGTTGGCAGCAACCTGCGAGCCGCGCAGTCCGACTTCCTCCTGAACTGTGGCACCGGAGTACAGTTCGTTCGGCAGCTGTTCACCCTGGAGTTCTTTCAGAAGTTCCACGGAAAGCCCGCATCCGTACCGGTTATCCCAGGCTTTAGCCATGATCTTCTTCTCGTTGGCCATTGTAGTAAAAGGACACACGGGCACAATCGGCTGACCGGGTCTGATACCTATGTTTTCTGCATCTTTTCTGTCGTCCGCCCCGATATCTATCAGCATATTTTTAATTTCCATCGGTTTATTCCGCTGCTCTTCCGTAAGATTGTGCGGAGGGATGGATCCGATGACTCCGGTTACGCTTCCTTTATCCGTCATAATCTGAACGCGCTGTGCCAGCAGTACCTGGCTCCACCAGCCCCCGAGCGGCTGAAAACGGAGCATTCCATTCTCCGTAATCTGCGTAACCATAAATCCGACCTCATCCATATGACCGGCGACCATGACCCGTGGGCCTTCCCCGTGTTTCTTTCCGAAGACACCACCCAGTTTATCCTGTACAATTTCATCAGAATATTTTTCCAGTTGCTCTTTCATGAACGTGCGTACGTTCCGCTCGTTGCCCGGAGCGCCCGGTAGTTCTGTCAACGTGCGGAACAGCTGCTTTGTCTCCTGATTCATGTATGTACAACCCCTTTTTTATTTCTTCCTTCTATTTTAACGAAAGATCTATCAGGTTGCTACAATTCACATCTTAAAGTTTAGATTTTCTTTTCAACGGATACTTTAGTATAATGGAAGATATCATAATTAGTAGAGGTGAATATCATGGATTGGAAAAAAGTAACGCTTGCCACCGGAGCCGGAATTCTTGCCGGTTACGTAGTAAAAGAACAGATTTCTTCGAAAAAAGGGGTAAACCCGGAAAAAGCTTTGAAAATAGCTAAAGAAGCATTCAAAAAGCAGGGCCCTATCAGCGGTTCCTGGATTTACATGAAACCTGAACAGTTGAACAAGAACGGTATCAACTACAACGTATATCGCGGTGGAATCTCCCGTAATCAGGACGGAGAAACGTCCCAGTACGAATTTTTCATCGACAGTGCTACAGGTACAATAGTTGACGTATCGGAAGAAGCGTCTTAACAGTTACAGCCAGATAATAAGAAATCCGAACTGTTCCGGAGGAGACTTCAAAGTGTCCCGGAATGTTCGGATTTTTTTATATACATATGAAATGCCGGATGTTCAGGAAACGGTCAGTCCCGTTCCCTTTTTACTTCCTTTACGACTTCCCCTTCTTCGTCGAACTTAAGCGCACGATAGTAGGCATCATGGTAGAAAGTGTACCAGGCGCCCTTTCGATACCCTTCATCCATCCATTTATCTTTCTCGTGAACGCTCGTAACCGGGTAATCATCAAAAGCGAGCGCCCACAATTTGTTCTGATGGGCGTGAGTAGGCATAAGATCGGCCATATGAATGAAAATGTCTTCCCCGCGTTCGAACCTGATAACGGCATGACCGTTACTGTGACCGCTCGTATGCATCATTTTCAGACCGGGGAGCACTTCCCTTTCGTTCCTGAAAGTTTCCACCTGGCTCTGGATTGCTTCCCAATTTTCCCTCCAGTATGTATTCTTCGAGCGCATATTCGGGTTTCTCATTTCTTCCCATTCCGTTTCACTCGTTATAATCGTGGCTTTCGGGAATACGGAGACATACTCTTCACCCTTTTTCTCCGTAAGTCCGCATGCGTGGTCGAAGTGAAGGTGGGTCATGAGAACGAAGTGGATATCGTCACGGGTGAGTCCTGCTTCCCGAAGAGATTCATCTATGCGGCTCTCTTCGGTAACTCCGAAGTTCCTCATCTGCTTATCCGTAAGTTTGCCATTTCCCATGCCGGAATCGATGATAAGATTTTTTCCGTCCACCTGAAGAAGGATCGGGTCCGTACGAAGTTCAATCTGGTTTTTGTCATTTACCGGGTATTTACGGCTCCAGAGCGGCTTCGGAACAACTCCGAACATAGCACCGCCGTCGAGATGATTGTTCCCGCCCGCAAGCCATGTAAGAGAAGCATCGCCGATTGTCAATTTTTCCATAATCATTCCCCCTTTCTTTCAATAGTAGCATAATCCCCGCTGACATGTAAGCGTTATCAGATTCTGTTGATGACCTCACATCTGTAGATCGGCTGACCTTTGGCTGAGAATTTCTGTTCGTACTCGGTCATGACGTTACTTCCGTCCTCGAGTTCATGTAAATCAAGTGTCACATCTTCCAGAGTCATCCCGAATTTCGAAAAACTCGATAGCGAATATTCGAACAGACTGCGGTTATCCGTTTTTAATGTGATTCTCCCGTCCGATTTCAATACATCCCGGTACTGTTCCAGAAATGTTTCATGGGTCAGTCTTCTTTTATGATGTTTTTTCTTAGGCCACGGATCGGAAAAATTCAGGTAGATATGGTCGATCTCATCTGTCCCGAACATATCCCGCAGATCTTTGGCATCTTCATTAATCAAAACGGCATTTTCCACTTCTGCCGTCTTCACTTTTTTGACAGCTCCGACCATGACCGTTTTGACCCGTTCGATCCCCAGAAAATTAACTTCGGGGAACTTTTCTGCCATTCCTGCTATGAACTGTCCTTTCCCCGCGCCTATTTCCAGATGGAGCGGCTGATTTTTCGAAAAAGACTGCTGCCAATTTCCCTTATTGGAAAACGGCTCCTCGGCAAGAATGTGGTTGTTCTCCTTTAAAAAATCATCCGCCCATGGTTTATTACGATTTCTCACATATATTCCTCCTTTATTCTTTCATTATCGTACCACGTTTCCTTCCGGGAAAAAATTAATTATCAATTTTGGACTATAACAGCGTATGAATGAGTATATGCGTTAATATAATCGCATAAGCATACCTGACAGCCGTTACTTCGGCTTGAGCTTATGAAAGGTGATATATGGACTACTTTCGTTGTTGGGTTGTAAGCGCTTCCTGATCTATGATTATATATGTGCAAAAGAAATCATATTATAAATTTAAAATGGAGTTGAAAAAATGAATTTACTACGTAGTGTTATCGATCTTGCAGTTGTAGCGGCTGTCGGAGTATTGTTTGTAGGTTACAGCCTGTTCGTTTACCCGGTGGAAGTCCTGAACGAAAAAACCAGTTCGAAGGCCCGCGAGAACGAACTTAAGTACGCACCGGAACTGTAATACTTCGTGCACTTTCAATTAAAATGTAAAAAAACCCCTGCGTTACCGGTTTTTGCCGGATAACCAGGGGTTTTTATATTACTTTCTCAAGCAGATAAAGCCGATGCGCCACTTCATCTTCCTCTTCACGCATATCATGCCACTGTATGAAAGCCAGTAACTGAGAAATAGCATACCATTTCATTTTCCCGTACAACTCATCGGTAGCTTTTATTCCGTAATAAGTCAGCCACTCGGCCCAATGCTCCTCCGGTACATAAAAATAAAGGAGCATACCAAGGTCGAGAGCGGGATCGGCGACCATAGCATTATCCCAGTCTATGAGATACAAATACTCATCCTCCGACAGGAGCCAGTTGTTATGGTTCGTATCACAGTGACAGACGACACAGTCCGCATCATCTATCGAAAAACAGTTTTCCTGTAAGTAAGCTATCGCCTTCTGGACTCCAGCCTGGTTCCGCAATCTGGGAGTCAGAGTCAGGTCATTTATTATATCCGTCAAAATATCTGCAGGGGATAACGGCGCTTTCCCCAGGCGCATGAGCATATCGAGTAATTCTTTGGAGTAGTGGATTTTGCTGAGCAGTTCTGCAACCCGGGGATGAGACATCTCCTCGGGCTCCAGTTCACGCCCCTCCATCCAGTCCTGGGCTGTAATAACGTCTCCACTTTCCAGACGTTTCGTCCAGACAAGCTTCGGTACAATCCCCTCCGCCGAGAGCACAGCAAGAAAAGGGGAAGAATTCCGCTTTAAAAATAAGCGCTTCCCTTCCTTTTTCTTTGCATAATAAGCTTCACCTGTCGATCCTCCGGCCGGAGTGATCGACCATTCGTCCCCTAATATTTGTTCCAACCAGTTCACCTTCAATTCCTCAATTCCTGTTGAGTATTCTTGGTCCCGCTTCTTATTTAACTTAATAAGATTAACGTAAAAGGACCATTTCTTTCAAGTTATTCCGATTCCTCCCACTCCGGTGCTTTTACAGAAGTGACCCTCGCATGCTTCATGAGCAGCTGAGCAGCCTTCAGCTGGGAGTGTTTCAAAGGCATCTTAAGCATACGCTTTTTATTCATCCAGTCATCATGTTCCGCTTTCCCTATATATTCCGTCGAATATGGGGGCACGGTCTCCTGAAAGATGGCACCGGGTGCAAGAACTATTTTGCGGTACGGAAATGTATGATCATACGTCTGCAGAACACTGCGTACGTATGTTTCCGACCTGCGCAGCCGCAGGATGGGGTTAGGAATCTTTCTTCTTACTCCGCTTTCTTCCAGAATCCAGCTCCTCCCCTCCTCCGGATGGATAATCGTCCCCTCCTCAACATCAAGGTGGACGATAATATCGATCCGGTCCGGGCCGATCAGTATCTGGTCCAGTTCAAGAACCGCCCGTTTCATCTCCACCAGCGGTTCATACATCAGTAAAAATGTGTCGGGAAAGCGTTGCAGATAATATTTCAACAGGTCATCCCGTTCATAGCCCCAGTCTACGAATGACTTTTCCTGCAGCGTAGTGGATGCCCATTTTAATTGAAAATGAAGAAGCTGGTTCAGAAATTGAATTTTCAATTCTTCTTCATCGGCAGGTATTTCCGGCTGAGCCTCCTGCTCCTCCCACACTTCCTCTTCTCTGTTTCGAACTCTGTTCCAAATCCGCTTCAACAGGCCGCTTTCCTCCGAAACAGATTCTTCCTGCTCTTCGTAAAGTCCGCCACTTTTCCAGGCTTTATTAAGCCCTTCCCAGTTTTTCTTTTTCATCTGGATGAATTCACCGGTATAGTGGAAAATATTCGATTCATAGCGCGAAATGTAATCCTGAAGCTTAATTAATTGTGCCATCTCTTCACCTGACCCTTAAGTGTAACTGATGTCACCGGTTCGTATTTCGGAGTTCTGCCCGGATGAACTTTGAATAAGGTGCACGTGTCCACGTCCCAGGACAGGGAGCTGCCGCTTTCTATTTCAGGGAGCTTTCCTTTTCTCCATTTTTTTGCAAGGGTGATATGCGGGTGGAAACGGACCGCCTCCCCTTCCTGAAAATAATTGAACAGTCGCTGCAGTTCCTCCGAGTGTGAGACGGACTGAAAAACGACTCTCGGATGTTGCGGGTTGCCGAAGAAGCCGACTTCCCCGATTTTCAGATTAAATGGTGGAAAGTCAGAGGCTCCGGCCACCTTCTCTTTCCAGTGTTCTATATCCTCCACCTCTCCGAGGAAACGAAGGGTAAGATGAAAATCTTCAGGGGCGGTCCACACTTTGTAGTCCATCTGTTGTTGTAGTTTTTTTCTGTTTTCCAGAAGCCGTTCTTTAATTATTATATTCTTTACCGGGACTCCAAGAAAATAATGAGTGGATTTCAATTATATCACTCTCCTGCCCTTAAGAATAGATACCTGTTATCGCGTCCAAGTAAAAATAGCCTGTTTATATATGTCAATCGCCTTTCTCATATCTTCCTGAAGCACCATCTCATCTGCCTGATGAGCGGTGTCCGGACTTTCGGGAAAGACGGCACCGAACGCTACTCCTGTCTTTAGAACTCTGGCATACGTTGCGCCGCCGATCGCTTCCGGCTTCTCTTTTCTTCCGCTCACACTTCTGTACGCCTGCATAAGCGTCTGTATACCGGCGTGATCTTCCGGGAGATAGATGGAAGACATGTGATCCGTCTCTTTGAATGCAAGCCAGCCCGGTAGGGAATCTTTCATTTTATTTATGAGTTCCGCGTATGATTCCGTAACGGGGTAACGAATATTCAGACCGATTTCCCACTTCTCTTCATTCCCGTGGAGCGTTCCGAAATTCAGGGTAAGAGCTCCGGAAACTTCGTCTTTCGAATCAATAGCCAGCTCTTTTCCCGTCGAATCGGATAAATATGTATTCATCCATTCTATCATTTCTTTCTGAGGAGCGGGTAAAGATACCCCGGCAAGGGATTTCAGTGCCTTTTTGATGGCATTAACTCCCCGGTCCGGGGTACTTCCGTGAGCTGAGGAGCCCGCAAACACGGCTGTCAGTTTTTCTCCGTTCCTGTAGACTTTCTCCGCTTCCGGAAACGTCAGTTCTTTTTCACCCCTGTGTATGATAGTAACCTCTGCCGCCTCCGGAACCATGTTCAACCGGCTGCCGCCCGAGATCGTTTCTATATACGTCATCTCCGAAGTGAAGTCTTCAGAATTGTCCCGAACCAGATGAATATCCCACAGTCCTTTTTCCGCGTGGATCACCGGGAAGACCGCATCTGGAGTGAAACCGAATTCCGGCATCTCTTCTTTTGTGAAATAATAGTCTATTCCCTTCCATTCTCTCTCTTCATCCGTTCCGGCTATTAAGCGCACTCTTTTACGGGGAACGAATCCTTCCTCTTTCAGCTCTTTCATAGCTATATAGGCCGCCATAAGCGGTCCTTTATCATCCTGAACACCTCTCCCGAAAAGTTTCCCGTCTTTTTCCGTCAATTCAAAAGGAGGAACACTCCATCCGCTTCCGGCCGGCACCACGTCCAGGTGGGCAAGTATACCGAACAGTTCCTCCCCTTCGCCGAATTCCACGTGGCCTGCGTAGTCGTCAACATTTTTAATGGTAAATCCATCTTCTTTCCCGATTTCCAGCAACTCATGCAGGGCCCTTCGAACGTCTTTACCGAAAGGAGGCTCGTCTTCTCTATATACACTGGGTATCCGTATAAGTCTGTTCAGCCTTTTTACAAATTCACTCATAGTAGCGTAGTTATTACTCATTTTTTTCATCCTTTCTTCTTTTTTATACCGGGAATTCCGCTATTCTAAACAAGCTGCCGGTAATCTTGCCCCGCTCCGGTTTGCTTTTTGGCGATCGCGTAAATTTTTTGTAAATTCGATGAATTTTCTGTAAAATGGAAGAGAAAAGGTGGATGATGCTTTTTCACTGTTGTACAATGAACGTATCCTCAAAGGGTTTTGATACGAGGCGCCATTTACACCAATACTGAAGGAGTGATTTTTTGAATCGCCCATCAACGCGTATGCTTGACCGTATTAAATCGACCTATCTGTTTATAAAAACAGAAGGTACCGTCTCGACGGCTCAGGTAGCTGAAGAATTTGGAATAACTGATCGAACCGTTCAAAGAGATTTACACGTACTGGAATATAATGGCCTTGTGTGCAGCCCTTACAGAGGAAAATGGAAAACGACAGAAAAGAAAGTGAAAGCTTCGTAAAGATAAGGCACCCGTCATCGTAACGGGTGCCTTTCTTTAAGGTAATATCAGCGGTACTCTATCACTTATCTTTACTCGTAATGTTGTTCAGATATTCGATTTCATCTTCACGGAGTTCCCGGTATTCTCCCGGCTCCAACTCTTCATCCAGCGCAAGGTTTCCCATTTTAACCCGCTTTAATTTAGTTACCTTCTTCCCGCGTGCTTCAAACATCCGTTTCACCTGATGGAACTTTCCTTCGGTAATTACGAGTTCCACGTGAGAGGTATCCCCCGATTCTATAATATGAAGGTTTGCAGGTTTGGTGACGTATCCGTCATCAAGAGTCACTCCCCGTTCAAATGCTTCTGCATCGTCGACGGTCACCTCTCCTGCGACTTCTGCCACATATGTTTTCCCTACCCCTTTTTTCGGAGAAGTGAGTCGGTGGGACAGTTGACCGTCATTGGTCAGAAGAAGCAGACCTTCGGTGTCCTTATCGAGCCGTCCGACCGGAAATGGGGAAAACACTTTGTCCTCCGGCTGCAGAATATCTATCACCGTCCACTCATTCTGATCTTCCGTCGCAGATATAAGATCACCCGGTTTATTCATCATTAAATAGATGAATTGACGATACTCCACTTTCTCTCCCGCTACCGTCACCAGATCTTCTTCAGGGTCTACATGAGTTTTTCCATTTTTTACAGGAGATTCATTTACGTGGACACTTCCGCCTTTAAGTAACGATTTCACTTCTTTTCTCGTTCCATAGCCCATATTTGCCAGTAGTTTATCTATTCTCATTCGTATCCTCCTCAGGATCTGTTAAATATTCGTTCTATCCGCTTCACCCGGTCACCGAGCACGTGTTGAAGCAGGGTGGATTTATAGGCCAGCGTCAGGTAGGTAAGAGCTCCGGCCACGATTCCGATAAACAGTACTGCGAGTGCTCCCATCCGATTTTCCATCGGATTCCACCATATACCGCCGACGATTTTCACAAGCAGCACAACAATCGCCATAATGACGGTCAATATAGCAATGAATACGCTCCGTTTGAAAAGTTTTCTATACGAAAATTCAGTGCTTTGCCGTATCTTCCACAAGTTAAGAACAACTGCAGCTAATACAGCGAGACCAGTGGAGATGATGGAACCTTTCGCTCCGAACAATTGAATAAGAAACGAGTTGGTCATAAGCTTCAGCAGTATTCCGACGCCGAGGCTGATAACTGCGAAATTCTGCCGATTGATCCCCTGCAGGATAGATGAGGTGACCGTAAACAATGCAAAGAATAACCCGACAGGGGCATACCATCCTAACAGATCCCCGAAATAATCAAGCTGTTCCAGACCGTAAAAAGTTCCGTAAGCCTCCGTCGATAATAGAGAAAGACCGACGACTGCCGGTATGATCAGCAAAGCGATAATCTGCAGGGCCTGGTTGATTTGTCCGTCAAGTTTATTGAATTCCCGTTTCGTGAAAGAACTTGTAATGGCAGGAAGCACGGTCACGGCCATGCCAAGTCCAAGCGTGACCGGTATGATGACCAGCTTATGACTGAGCACATGGATAGCAGGCAGGGCGTCTCCTGCAATGTCTGCAAGTCCGGCATCTGCCATCGCCTGTTTGAACGTAAATTGATCAATCAGCTGGTACAGCGGTGTTGCTATTCCCACCAGCACAAAAGGTCCGGCATAACTGAGCAATTCTTTGAACATGTCCGGCGTTGTTAAACCGCTCTTCGTTTTCTGTTGTTTAAGATGTCGGTCCAGGTATGGCTTCCTTTTCTTCCAATATACAAGAAGTACCACCAGCGAAGCGATACCACCGATGAAAGCGGCGAACGTACTCAAGCCGATAGCCTGAGCGAGCGATGCATCCAGTACGTAATACACTATGTATACGCCGGTAAGCAGGAAGGCAATCCGCACAATCTGTTCTATCACCTGAGATACTGCTGTAGGAGCCATCGATTCATGTCCCTGAAAGAATCCCCGTATTATGCTCATGGAAGGAATGACGAGCAGGGCGAAGCTGATCATGCGTACGACGTGAGTCGTATCCTGAAGCACCGCTGCCGAGTCTTCATCGGACAGACTGAAAGAAGCGATTTTCTCAGCACCGAAAAACAGCAGCAGAAAAGCGATAATTCCTGTAGCCGCCATCAGATACATCCCGGAACGGAACATATCCCGGCTCGTCTGATAGTCTTCAAGGGCGTTATATTTAGAGACGAACTTCGAAACAGCCATAGGCACTCCGAGTGTCGAAAGGCTCAGAAGTATGTTGTACGGCGTGTAAGCGTAGAAATACAGTTCAATACCTTCCGGACCGACCATCTGTTCGAAAGGAATAGTATAAATCATTCCCAAAAACTTCGATAGAAAAGTCGCTCCGGTTAAAATCATCGTACCTTTTAAAATTTTAGACATAGCTTTATCTTCCTCTGCAAGTATTGTAGAATTAATCCTACTCATTCTATCATACATTTCATGAGAACACGTACCATCAGAAAGGTGAGAAATCCATGACTTATCACGTAACCGTCATCGGAGGCGGTCCTTCCGGGCTGATGGCAGCCATTGCTGCAGCCGAACAGGGCGCTTCCGTCCTTTTAATAGAAAAGGGTAAAAAACTGGGTACCAAACTGGCAATTTCCGGGGGAGGAAGATGCAACGTTACGAACCGCCTCCCTGAAGAAGAAGTGATCAAACATATCCCGGGAAACGGGAAATTTTTATACAGCCCATTTTCCGTTTTCAACAATTACGACATCATCTCTTTTTTTGAGGACCTCGGAGTCGGACTGAAGGAAGAAGACCACGGCCGCATGTTTCCGGCCAGCAACAAAGCACAGGATGTAGTGAAGGCTCTGCTCGCTTATCTCGACAGACTCCACGTGGAAGTCAGAAAAGAAACGAAGGTGGACGCTATACAATACGGGGAATCCGGGCACACCGTCCACCTGGATGATTCGGAAAAGATTCGCACGAAATCCCTTATCATTGCCACTGGAGGTAAAGCCGTTCCTCATACAGGTTCAACGGGAGACGGATACAAGTGGGCAAAAACGGCCGGCCATACCATTACGACCCTGTACCCGACAGAAGTCCCTCTTCTTTCGAAAGATGCCTTCATTAAAGATAAGAAACTTCAGGGAGTTTCTTTGCGGGATGTAAATGTCAGCGTACTCAACCGTAAAAGTAAACCGATCATCACCCACAAAATGGACATGTTATTCACCCATTTCGGCATTTCGGGACCTGCCGTTCTGCGATGTTCCCAGTTCGCGGTAAAAGAATTCATGAAGGGACACAGACCGGTAACAATCGAGATTGATGCTCTACCCGAGCAGTCCCTGGAACAACTTACTGAAACATACCTTCAGAAGTCAAAAGATCATCCGAAAAAGACGTGGAAAAACACTGTTAAAGGAGTACTTCCGGAAAGAATGATCGACTTCCTGATGGAGGAGAACGGGATTACTCCGGAAGAGACGAATGCTCACCTGTCGAAAGAGCAGTTCCACTCTTTTCTGAAAAACCTGAAGTACTTTCACGTTTCCGTCCATGATTCCCAGCCGATTGAAAAAGCCTTCGTTACCGGAGGAGGAGTCTCTATCAAGGAAGTCGTTCCGAATACACTCCAATCCAAAAAAATGTCCCGCCTCTATTTCTGCGGAGAGATTCTGGATATTCACGGATATACCGGAGGGTACAACATTACTTCCGCTCTCGTTACCGGAAATGTAGCCGGTATGAATGCAGCGTGGGAAGGTATGAGTGAAGGGTAGAAAATTTCCTGTCCCACATACTCCCTTATATTTCAAAATGCTCAATAATTATGTATCAATAGCGGGTGAAAAAGTCACCCGCTATTAATTTTGCTTCAGTGCCCTGAAGTCTTTGTCCCGAGGGATTTTCTATTTCTATACGCTTCTTTTCTCCCGAGGGATTCATTGACGAGAAGCTGCATTTCTTCCTGGTCTCCCTCTTCAAGCAGGGGATCCTCTTCACTCCAGTCTGAACTGTAAAGATAAAAATAAGAACGTATCCTCCTGAAATAAAAAGTGCTCCCTGGAAATTTATCAAAGTAAGCACGTACCACTTTTCTTCTCGAATAACTCCACCGTATCATTTTCATTGCAACCACTCACTTTTAAAGCTGGATTTTCTGCCAATTTCCGGGCAACCAGTGCCACGTCTATGTACCCGTACATGACTTTCCGAATTTTTAAAATCACTTACGAATAAGATTCTATATGACATTTTTCATATAGAAAAGACCCTGAACGTAATGTTCAGGGTCTGAAGTAATGTGGCAGCGCCCTACTCTTGCGGGGGGTAACCCCGACTACCATCGGCGCGGAAGAACTTAACTTCTGTGTTCGGCATGGGAACAGGTGTGACC
>NZ_FTOK01000015.1:0-31267 GCF_900156705.1 Salimicrobium salexigens
CGTTTTTTTTAATCAGCGCGGGGTGGAGCAGTCTGGCAGCTCGTCGGGCTCATAACCCGGAGGTCGCAGGTTCAAATCCTGCCCCCGCAACCAATTTTTGGTCCGGTAGTTCAGTTGGTTAGAATGCCTGCCTGTCACGCAGGAGGTCGCGGGTTCGAGTCCCGTCCGGACCGCCATTTTTTAAAAAATAAAATGACTTTATATGCAAATGCCCCGAGCCGCGCGCCCGGGGTTTTTTACTGATTTTTTCTCTTTTTTGGCTCTACAATATTTGTTGGGGTATCAATAAAATTCAGCATAAAAAAACACACAAGCTCCTTTATCTTTTACACTTGAATTGACGAGACCCAAGAAAAAGATAGGAGTTGTGTGTATATATGCATTCTACCATGATGATTCCAGGATTTGAAGGTGTGGAGGTGAGGAAGACGGAGGAACGGGACGGGTGTTTGTACCTTCATGTTCAGATGCCGAAAAAAACCCACGTTTGCCCTTCCTGTCGAGCTAGAACCCGTCGGGTTCATGACTATCGGGTGCAGAAGGTCCAACATCTCAAGTGGTTTGAACGCCTGACTCACCTTTTCTATCGTAAACGACGGTATGCCTGCGCATGTGGGAAAAAGTTTGCGGAACAGAATTCTCTGGTTGAGCGTTACCAGCGCCATTCGAAAGAATGGAACCAGGCCTTCGGCTTCAGGCTCATCCATGGCAAGAACTTTAAAGACACAGCCCACCTGTTTCATACATCGCCCAATACCGCCGTCCGGCGCTTTGATCGTATCTCGGCGTCTCACCTGAAAGAAGTGGAGGAGCTTCCTCGCGTAATTGCGATTGATGAATATAAGGGAGATACGGACCGGGGCAAGTATCAGGTCATCATCGCTAACGCGGATACCGGGGAACCGATTGATATCCTACCGGACCGATCGGCCGAGACCGTTAAAGACTATCTGAAGAAGAAAAAGTCGAACGTAGAGTGTGTCGTCATGGACATGAGCTATGCCTTCAAGTCGGCGGTGAACAAAGCATTGAATAACCCCATCATCGTCGCCGACCGTTTCCACTTCTGCCGGTATATCAACTGGGCTGTAGACCGTGTAAGGAAGAGAGTCCAGAAGGACTTTCATGATTACGACCGCAGAAAGTGTAAGAGGATGAGACATGTCTTTCACAAACCCTATGAGTCCCTGTCGGATAAACAGCGATGGTATCTGAAAAGATACCTCCATCTGTCTTCAGAATTGAAAGTGGCTTATCGATTAAAAGAGGCGTATCAAACGTGGTTTGAGATAGCAAAGCGGGGAGAGATCAAGCAAGTGAAAGAGGACCTATATGCCTTTTATGATCTTGTGGCTTCCTCAGGGATGAAAGAATTCATGGCCGCGGTGGATACGTTCAGGAACTGGCAGACCGAAATCATGAATAGTTTTATGTTTGATTACAGCAATGGCTTCGTGGAAGGGTTGAACAACCAGACGAAAGTATTGAAACGGAATGCCTTCGGCTTTCGCCGGCACGACCGGTTACGGGCCCGCATTCTGATGCATCACCAATTCAAGCACGTAGGGAAAAACATAGGATAAAGGGGCGGAGGAAAAGATCCTCCACCCCAACATTTGAAATAGAACCTCTTTTTTACAGCACCCTGTTATAATGAAACAACGACATAAACCACAAAAGACGGGTGATCAGCGATGGAAGAATTTGAACTGATACGGAAAATCATTCCCACATACTACAGGCAGCCTTCCGTGGTGAAGGGGGTAGGAGATGACGCATTCGTCTTCCGTTCTTCGGAGGATATCGTATTTACCACTGATACGATGGTGGAAGAGGTCCACTTTTCCAGAAAAACGATGGATACGCACGCCGTCGGATACCGGGCGCTGGCTGCGAACGTGTCGGATCTCGCCGCAATGGGGAGCCGTCCGGCATTTTACAGTGTTTCGCTGGTACTGACACCGGATTGGACGGATGAGGAGATCATCGCCCTCTATGACGGTATGGAACAGCTTGCCGGAAAGCATAGCATGGACCTGGTCGGAGGTGATACGGTGAGCGGCTCACAGACAGTGGTCGCTATTACGGCTCACGGCTACCTTCCGCCGGACAAAGGACGTTACCGGTCTGATGCGGAGGACGGGGATGTGATCTTCGTCACCGGGACGCTCGGAGACTCGCGCGGAGGACTGGAAGAACTGATGAACCCCGGAGAATCCGTGTCCGGCCATCTTATCGCTCGCCATCGATATCCGGAACCGAAAGCCGAATTTGCAGCTGGCCTCACTTCTCTTTCCAGACTCTGTCTCAACGATATCAGCGATGGGATAGCGAGTGAGGCGAATGAAATTGCTACTGCTTCCGGGGTAAGACTGCACCTTCAGAAAGAAAAGGTTCCGGTGAGTGAGGAACTCAGGAATCGGTATCCGGACCAGGCGGGAGAATGGGCACTTAGCGGCGGCGAAGACTTTGAACTGCTTGGAACGGTGGCACCCGGGGAGAAAGAAGCGCTCCTCGAGAAAGCCCGGGAACTGGATATCCGCCTTACGTTCATCGGTACAGTGAGTGCTTCTGACCTTCCGGAAGTTCTTCTCCACAGCCCTCAGGGTACAGAAACGCTGCAGCCGACAGGCTATACTCATTTGAAGGAAAGAAGGAAACGGTTATGAAAATAACATCGAACAGCCCGGAAACGACGGGCGAACTCGCTGCTTTTCTCGCGGGGAAACTTCAGCCCGGGGACGTGCTCACATTGGAAGGAGATCTCGGTGCCGGAAAAACGACGTTTACTAAGGCTCTCGGAGCAGCACTCGGTGTGACAAAAACAATTAACAGTCCGACGTTTACCATTATTAAAGAATATGCCGGGGACCTTCCTTTTTATCACATGGACGCTTACCGTCTGGAGGATACGGAAGAGGACCTCGGATTTGAGGAGTACTTTTTCGGCTCCGGCGTAACCGTAGTGGAATGGGCTTCCTATATAGAAGATTTTTTACCCGAAGAGCGGCTGGACATCAGAGTCAGTTATGAAGGGGAAGACGCACGATCCTTTTTCTTCACCCCGCGCTCTTCCCATTTTGAAACGATCTGTGAGGAGATAACTAATGAATATATTAGCGATTGATACTTCGAACTACGTGCTTGGAGTAGCGGTCATCAAAAACCGCGAAGTCGTGGGTGAATGGGTGACGAACGTGAAAAAGAATCACTCCGTACGGCTTATGCCTGCAATTGAGCAGATGATGAGGGAAACGGACACGTCTCCGGATGAACTGGATCAGATTGCCGTAGCGCACGGGCCGGGGTCTTTCACTGGCGTGCGCATCGGGATGGCTACAGCTAAATCGATGGCTTTTGCTCTCAATATCCCGGTCGTCGGCGTTTCCAGTCTTGAAGTACTGGCAAGGCAGGGGACCTTTTTCAAAGGCCTTATCTGCCCGTTCTTTGACGCCAGACGGGGTCGTGTGTATACGGGACTTTATGATGAAGAGATGAATGTAGTGATGGAAGAAGAGAATATAGATATGAAGACGTGGCTTGAACGGCTGCACGACATGAAACAGTCCGTTCTTTTCATCAGTCAGGACGAATCTGCTTTTCGTGAAATGATTGAACAGGAGCTCGGAGAACGGGCTGTTTTTCCGGGAGCGGCCCACCGCTATGCGAGACCGTCGTATCTGGCTCTGTCAGCCATGAAAAAACCGGCCTCTTCGCTCCATACACTTATGCCCAACTACCTGCGCCTGCCGGAAGCTGAACAGAAATGGCTCAGACAAAAGGAGAAGTAGCAGGTGGGTGGCGTCAGAAGAATGACGACGGAGGACATAAGTCGGGTGGTGCAGGTGGAACGGGCGACTTTTCCGGACCCGTGGCCGGAAGATACGTTTTTGGAAGAACTGGAATACAATCCTTACGCCGTATACTTTCTTATAGAGGATAAGGGAAAAGTAATCGGCTACTGCGGGATATGGCTCGTTTATGAAGAAGCACACATTACAAACCTGGCCATTCATCCGGAGTCCCGCGGGAAGAGATATGGGCAGAGACTGTTTGCAGAAGTCATGGCCCGCGCAAAACAGGCGGGAGTCCTTCAAATTACGCTTGAAGTGCGTGTGACGAACACTACTGCTCAGCATATGTACCGCCGCTTCGGTTTTAAACCGGGCGCAATAAAAAAAAGCTATTACCCGGATAACGGGGAAGATGCTTTAGTTATGTGGGTGAAATTATGAATAACGATCAGTATTTGCTGGCTATTGAAACAAGCTGTGACGAAACGGCAGTAGCCGTCATCAAAAATGAAACAGAACTCGTGGCAAACGTGGTGGCTTCCCAAATTGAAAGTCATAAACGTTTCGGCGGTGTAGTCCCTGAGATCGCTTCGAGGCATCATATTGAACAGATTACGGTAACCCTCGAGGAGGCACTGCAGGAGGCCGGAATGACTCTTGATGATATGGATGCGATCGGAGTGACGGAAGGCCCGGGTCTCGTGGGTGCACTTCTCGTCGGAGTGAACGCGGCCAAAGGCATCGCTTTCGCCAGACAGAAGCCGCTCGTCGGTGTCCATCATATCGCCGGTCATATTTATGCCAGCAGGCTTGAAAAAGAGTTCGAATTTCCTCTGCTTGCACTCGTCGTATCCGGGGGGCATACCGAACTCGTCCTTATGAAAGGGCACAACGACTTCGAAGTCATCGGTGAGACAAGGGACGACGCTGCCGGGGAAGCGTACGACAAAGTGGCCCGTCTTTTGAAGCTCCCTTATCCCGGCGGTCCTGAAATCGACAAACTGGCAGCTGCCGGGGAGCCGGTCATCGATTTCCCGAGAGCCTGGCTGGAAGAGGGATCTTTCGATTTCAGTTTCAGCGGCCTGAAGTCTGCAGTGACCAACAAGCTTCACAATGCAGGCCAGAAAGGTGAGGAATTCCGACCGGAGGATGTAGCAGCTAGCTTTCAGGAAAGTGTGGTAGAAGTGTTATCCACAAAAACGAAAAAAGCAGCCGAAGCCTACGGAGTGAAACAGGTGATCGTAGCCGGAGGGGTGGCTGCCAACAGCGGCCTCCGCGCACGACTTTTGGAAACATTCCAGGAGACGGGTCAGGAATTGCTTATCCCTCCGTTGAAGTTCTGTACGGATAATGCGGCGATGATCGCTGCGGCCGGGGCTGTCGCTTACAGACAGGGGCACCGGGCCGGGTGGGATCTGAACGCTCATCCGGGGCTGGACCTTGAGGAATACGGGAAAAGAGGACGGAACTGAGGAAAACCGTCTGCCTGCAGAGACACTACGTTTCTGCAGGTTTTTTTCGTATAGACTGCACACTTATACACAGGAATGTGCAGGGAGTGTGGATGAATGAAGTGGAAAACCGTAAAATCGGGAATGGTGACGTGGATAAAAAATGTGGGTAACTGCCGTTTTTCCTGTGGATAGTGTTGATAAACCTGTTGAAAACTGGTGTAAATACTGTTTATCTGTGGATAACATTCGGGATAAAGTTATTCATAAAATAAAAGCACCTGTTGAGAATCAGTCAGGAATTCTCCCCAGGTGCCTGTTTTTATTCTTCGATCTGCAATTCTTCCCATTCTTCCATAAGTGCTTCAATTTTTTGCTCTGCCTGTCTGTTTTCTTCCGTCAGTTCTCCTGATTTCCCGGAATCCTGATATACTTCGGGTTTGCAGAGCTCGTCATCGTTGTCCGAGATTTTCTGTTCCCAGCTCTCGATTTCGGTTTCTATCTCTTCAATACGGCGGAGGCGCTTCCGTTCTTCCCGTTTAGCGGCTTTGTCTTCCTGAAAGGAGCGTTTCCCTTCCGTGGAAGCGGCTGCTTCCGGTTTCCCTTTTTCTCTTTCTTCAATAGCCTTCAGTTCCGCTTCCTCGCGTTTTTTCTCCTGATAGTAGTCATAGTCCCCGAGGAACGTGCGCGTCTCCTCCGGCTGCATCTCCACGATCTGCGTGGCGATTTTGTTGATGAAATAACGGTCGTGAGAGACGAAGATAAGCGTTCCGGGATAGTCGACGAGAGCGGCTTCGAGGACCTCTTTACTGTCGAGATCCAGGTGGTTCGTCGGCTCGTCGAGAATCAGCAGGTTCGCTTTCTGCATCATAAGTTTTGCGAGAGACAGGCGGGCTTTTTCCCCGCCGCTCAAAGCGGTCACCGGTTTCAGCACGTCCTCTCCCGTGAACAGGAAGTTCCCGAGAATGGTGCGGATATCCTTCTCATCTTCCATCGGGTAGTCGTCCCACAGTTCATGGAGCACCATCTTCTTCCGGTTCAGTTCGCTCTGTTCCTGATCATAGTAGCCGATCTGTACATTCGCACCGAGCATAATATCGCCGTGGCTCGGGTTGAGTTTTTCCGTAAGCAGTTTGAGAAGCGTCGATTTTCCGACGCCGTTCGGGCCGATCAGAGCGATGGAATCTCCGCGGGAAACGTCCAGACTCACGTCACGGAACAGATAATCGCTGTCCGGATAACCGAAACCGAGATTATCCGTTTTCAGTACATCATTTCCGCTCCGTCTGTCGATCTGAAAAGTGAATTTTGCTGATTTCGCGTCATCTTTCGGCTTTTCGACTTTCTCCATTTTCTCGAGTTGTTTCCGCCGGCTCTGCGCCCGCTTACTGGTCGTCGCCCGGACGATATTCTTCTGAATGAAATCTTCCATCTTCTTGATTTCACCCTGCTGTTTCTCGTACTGCTTCATTTCCTGTTCGAAGTCCGCTTCCTTCTGCTTCAGATAGTCGCTGTAGTTGCCGGTGTATTTCTTCACCCGCTGCAGGGCGACTTCGTATACAGTGTTTACGATTTTATCGAGAAAATAGCGGTCGTGGGAGACAATGACGACAGCACCCGGGTAGGAGGATAAATAGTTCTCGAGCCACGTGAGCGTGTCGATATCCAGGTGGTTCGTCGGCTCATCCAGAATGAGGACGTCCGGTTTCGTGAGCAGGTGTTTTCCGAGTGCCAGTCTCGTCTTCTGTCCGCCGCTCAGCGTAGTGATGGACTGGTCCCACATGGATTCGGGGAAACTGAGTCCCTGCAGTACGGCTTTCATGTCCGCTTCGTACCGGTACCCTCCGGCCATCTGGAATTCGTTCTGCCTGCGGTCGTATTCTTCGAGAAAGTCCTGGTATTCCTCCGGAGAAGCGAAATGATCGGGGTCCGCCATCTCACTTTCCATTTTTCTCAGTTTGTCTTCCATATTCTTCAGATGATCGAAAACGCGGGAGAACTCCTCCCAGATCGTTCCGTTCGACTCGAGTCCGCTATGCTGTTCCAGATAGCCGACGCTTGTCTCCTTGGACTGGAAAATGTTCCCCTCTTCATATCCCATCTCTCCGGCCATCACTTTAAGCAGGGTGGATTTCCCCGCTCCGTTTCTTCCGACGATGGCGATGCGGTCGTTTGTTTGTACTTCCAAATCGATATCGGATAAAATTAACTCAGCTCCAAAACGCTTCGTTAATTGATTCAGCTGCATTAGTATCATAATTTTTCACCTCGACTTATTTAGTGTATCTCATACAAAGCAGAAGGGGCAACAAAAGGTGCTAACTTTGTGAAATCCATCACGTTTTTTGATAAACTATAGAACAGGAGAAAGAAGGAGGAGGAGACATGGGTGATGAAATGAAGATCCCCCAGGCTACGGCGAAACGCCTGCCTTTATATTACCGGTTCATCAATAACTTATACTTACAGGGGAAACTGCGGGTCTCTTCAAAGGAACTGAGCGACGCGGTCAAAGTGGACTCTGCGACGATACGCCGGGATTTTTCTTATTTCGGAGCGCTCGGCAAAAAAGGCTACGGCTACAATGTGGAACATCTGCTGCAGTTTTTCAGAAGAACGCTCGACCAGGATGAGACGACCGAAGTCGCGCTGATCGGGGTAGGGAATCTCGGAACGGCGTTTCTGAACTACAACTTCATGAAAAACAACAACACGAAAATAGTGGTAGCTTTTGATGCGAACGACCGGCTCGTCGGCACGGAAATCGGCGGTGTGCCGGTCGCTCATATCGATGATCTGGAAGAAAAGATGGGAAACGTGTCGGTGGCCATTCTGACGGTCCCGTCCCAGGAAGCTCAGGGGATTACGGATCGGCTGGTGGAGCGGGGCGTGTCCGGGATTCTGAACTTTACACCGGCGCGAATTTCCGTTCCTCCTACCGTACGCGTGCATCACATCGATTTGTCTGTCGAACTGCAGTCACTTGCTTATTTTCTGAAGCATTATCCGCTGTAACCAACTACTCTATTGAGAGGTCCGGGGCTTCCCCCGGGCTTTTTATTATCGTTTCCTGGAAGAGTTTCTTTTCGTGAAACGCAGGGTATAGTCAATAATAATTCGATATTCGAAAGGTCAGGATAAACTATGGCGAAAATACCTGAAAAATGGCTGGTCGTCGTCTCCGTATTATTCGGGACGTTCACCGTCATTTTGAACAATAGTATGTTAAATCCGGTTCTGCCGCGCTTCATCGAAATATTCGATACGACTGCCGTGGGAGCCGGATGGATATTGACGATTTTCATGGTGTCGATGGGTATGACGATGCCGCTCACCGGCTATTTCGGAGACCGGTTCGGGAAGAAGAAAGTCTATCTCGTCGGTCTCACTCTGTTCCTCGTCGGTTCCACTTCCGGTTTCTTCAGCAGCTCCCTCGGCATGGTCATCGCTTCCCGGGCGATCCAGGGCTCTGCCGGGGGTCTTATGATGCCGATTGCGATGGCGCTTATATTCAACTCGTTCCCGAGAAACGAGCGGGGACTGGCCGTCGGAATTTACGGCGTTGCGGCCATGGTGGCGCCGGCAATCGGGCCGACCGTCGGCGGACTGCTCATCCAGGTGCTGGAGTGGCCGTGGCTGTTTGCGGTGAATATACCGTTCGGTCTCATCGGACTCCTATTGTCTGTGAAATTTCTGGAACAGACCGAGAGCGATCCGGAGAAACGGTTCGATCTCATCGGATTTCTGCTCGTCACTTCCGGAATCGGGGGGATACTGTTCGCCCTCGGACGGGGACGTACACCGGAGATTCTTTTTGAACCGCTGAACCTGGGTATTGTCGCAACCGGGCTGATTCTGATATTCGTGTTCGTCCGGTATGAAATACGTCAGGAACAGCCGCTTTTGAATCTGTCGGTGTTCAAAGTGCCGACGTACGCCATATCGATACTGATTACGTCGTCGGCTTCCATCGGTCTCTTCTCGGGCATTTTTCTGCTGCCGCTTCTCATACAGAACGTATACGGTCTGAACGAAGTATGGACGGGGCTCCTGTTCTTACCGGCGGCAGCTATGAGCGGGGTGTTTATGTCCTTCGGGGGGAGACTCCTTGATAAAAAAGGGCCGAAATATGTTCTTCCTCCGGGTCTTGCGATTATGGGGATTTCAACCGTCGGACTCGGGATGCTCGAGACGTCCAGTCCGTTCTGGTGGATTCTACTGCTGAATGCGATCCGCGGAGCCGGGATGGGCATGAGTAACATGCCGGCTACGACGACCGGGATGAACGCGATTCCTGATGAATACGTCGCCCAGGGGTCCGCCATGAACAACATTATCCGGCAGATCGCCTCTTCGCTCGGTATCGTTTTCTTCTCGATCTATTACGAAGTGCGCCGGGCTCAGATTGCTGTCGGTACGAACATGCAGGAAGCGACACTGCAGACGCTGAATGAAGCGTTCCTCGTCTCTTCTGCCGTACTGTTCATAGCTCTTCCGTTCGCATTCTTCATGAAAGGCGTACAGGATGATTAAGAATATACCTGCATAAGATGATTTCGCCAGCACGGCGGAGTCATCTTATTTTTTATGGAGAGAATTTCCATAAATCAGTTTTCGGATGGTGACTTTTAACTTGAAAAACTTCAATATTCTGTTACAATTATCTTAATATTTTGAACATACTAACCAGTAGGTATGATACAGACAATCTCTATATGGACACGCCCGGAACTCCCGGGTAAACAGGCAATAAATAATAGCGAAGGCGTGGGATACAACAATGAAAATCCATCTGCTGTGGAAAAAGGAGGAAATCGAGGAACAGCACATAAACGGGAATAAAATCGCCGTCGTATTCGATGTACTGCTGGCTACATCAACGATAGCTTCTTGTCTTGCCTCCGGGGCTGAACGGATCGTCCCCGTGCTGGACACGAAGGAAGCGTTCCGTGTGAAGGAGAAGCTGAATACTCCGATTGAAGATATACTGCTTGCCGGAGAAACAGACGGTCTGCCTGTGGAGGGTTTCATAAATCCGCTCCCCTCCATTCTGAATAGCCAGGTCGCCGGGAAAACAATCATTTTATCAACGACAAACGGTACAGTCGCAATCCGTAAGGCCGCACCTGCGAAGAAAGTATATACCGCCTCTCTCCTGAACGGGGAGGCGGTAGGGAAGCGGATAGCCGACACACATGATAACGAAACTATCGTGGCGATCTGTTCCGGATCAAGGAACAATTTCTGCATGGAAGACTACTACGGCGCCGGTTATTTCATCCACTGCCTTATAAGAGAGATGGATGACGCTGAATTGACGGACAGCGCCAGGTCGGCACAATTATTTTATGAAAACATGAAAGAGGAAGCAGTGAGCGTACTGGCCCAATCGAGCGTCGGACAAATGCTGTCGGATTACGGGTTTTATGAAGATGTCGCCTACGTTAGTCAGCGTGGGATCATGGACGTTGTACCACGGCTGAATGAGGCGGGGACGGTCCTGATGGATGAAGGGGATACCTTTTCGGAACACGGCCCGGCTGAAAAACAGCGGTATCATCTGTAAGCCGGGGGATCATAAATGCAAAACGGAAAGGAGTCATTTTATATGAACACGGAGCACTTTCGATTTTGGCCGGCACGTCTGCCGAAAACGTTAACCCTACCCGAGACGACCATCAATTATTACGGCGGTACGCTGACGTATCGGAGTCTTACCGATGAAGTGGAGCGGCTCGCGGGATATCTCGAGAATGAACTGGGTGTGGAGCCGAACGATACACTGCTTTTGTACATGCAGAACTCCCCACAGTTTGTAATAAGTTTCTTCGCTATTCTGCGACTGTGGGCGACAGTCGTTCCGGCCAACCCGATGAGCACGACGGAGGACCTCGCCTTTTATGTGAAAGACTGCGATATACGTCATGTACTGACGGGG
The DNA here is from genome assembly GCF_900156705.1 of Salimicrobium salexigens. Lineage (NCBI taxonomy): Bacteria > Bacillati > Bacillota > Bacilli > Caryophanales > Bacillaceae > Salimicrobium > Salimicrobium salexigens. The sequence continues at coordinate 11,184 of NZ_FTOK01000015.1, forward strand.
GAGGAGCTGTACAGTAAAGCGGTACCGTTGAAAGAGAGCACTTCTGTAGACGATATCATTGTCGCTTCCTACGCGGATTACATCGACCGGGAGAAGGCGCCTGCAGACATACCGGATGCCGTGCTTGGTACAGGTAAACCGTTCACGGAAGGAATACCGTGGGAAAAGGCGCTTGCTAATACGAAGGACCCGTCTCCTTACAACGGTACAGGGGCAGACGTCGCGATGATCCCTTATACTTCGGGAACGACCGGACTGCCGAAGGGGTGTGTGCATACGAACGACACCGTTCAGGCGAATACATATGGTGCTTCCGCCTGGATGAGCATGGTTGCGGACACGGTTACGCTGACGACGCTGCCTCTGTTTCACGTCACCGGGCTGGTGCACAGCGCACTCGCTCCGATCGCCTCCGGCAGTACGATGATCATGCTGACGCGCTGGGACCGGGATTACGCGGCGAAAGCGATCGAAGCATATGGATGTACCCACTGGATTAACATCAGCACCATGCTTATCGATTTTCTTGCGAACCCTGCTCTTGAAAACTATGACATTTCCTCACTGGAAGTCATTGGCGGCGGCGGGGCTCCGCTCCCCGCGGCGGTAGGTGAACAGCTGTATGAGCGCACCGGTCTCCGGTACGTGGAAGGTTACGGGCTGTCGGAAACGATTTCCCATACGCACTTTAATCCGCCGGATCGTCCGAAAATGCAGTGCCTCGGTATTCCTTCTTTCGATGTGGATGCACGGGTGATCGACGTGGCCATAGGAGAAGAAGTTGCGGGTTATGAGGAAGGCGAACTCGTCGTAAACGGTCCTCAGGTGTTCAAAGGGTATCACAATCGCGAGGAAGAGAACGAGCAGTCCCACATCGAACTGGATGGGAAAACTTTTTTCCGGACCGGAGATATTGTGAAGAGGGACGAAGAAGGATATTTCTTCCTGGTTGATCGTCTGAAGCGCATGATCAATGCTTCCGGTTTTAAAGTATGGCCGACGGAAGTGGAGTCTATTCTGTACAAACACCCCTCCATCCATCAGGCATGCGTAGTGAGTGAGCCTGACGAGAAGCGCGGGGAGACGGTGAAAGCTTTCGTCATTCTGAATGATCAAGCCGAAGGAGATATTAAGGAAGAGGATATCATCGAGTGGTCGAAAAATCATATGGCCGCCTATAAATACCCCCGTATCGTGGAGTTCAGGGACAGCTTTCCGATGACGAGCAGCGGTAAGATTCTCTGGAGGAAACTGCAGGAGAACGAATAGACCCTGCTTTAAAAATCGGAAGAAGGAAGATGGTGTAACCGCAAAAATGTAAGCGTTATCTTTTGAAGTGTAAATCAGACATAGTGAACAGTCAGTTAACAGGGAGGAATTTTATATGGAAACGAACAGTATTCAAAACGTAGCCGTCCTCGGCGCCGGGTCGATGGGACAGCAGATTGCCATGCTCTCTGCTCTTGGAGGGTTCACGACGTATCTGCAGGACATTAATGGGGAATCACTCTCCAAGGCCGGGCAGTCGCTTGAAGCACGCATGGACGACTGGGTGAAAAAAGAAAAGATTTCCGGGGAAATAAAACAGGCCGCCTTCGACAAACTCCACATGACCACAGATCTGAAAGAAGCGGTCCAGAGTGCGGATATAGTGATTGAAGCAGTAGTGGAAAAATTGGATGTGAAGCAGGAAGTATTTGCGGAACTGGATAAACTGGCTCCGAAAGAAGCCATTCTGGCGACGAACAGCTCCTCGATCGTAAACTCCAAAATTGCCGAGGTGACGGAGCGGCCCGACAAAGTCGTCAATATGCATTTCTTCTTTCCTCCTCTCGTCATGGACTGTGTAGAAGTGGTGAAAAGCGATCAGACATCGGAGGAAACCGCCAACGCGGCTGTGAAATTTTGTGAACAGCTCGGACGGACGGCCGTCCTGCTGGAGAAAGAGATCTACGGCTTTATCGCCAACCGTCTGTTATTCGCCATTTCAAACGAGGCGCTCTACTTATACGAAAACGGCTACGCCGATTTTGAAGATATCGATATTATTACGAAGAAAGCACTCGGCCATCCGCTCGGCCCGTTCGAACTGATGGATCTATCAGGCATCGACGTCGGCTATTATGCGAACAAGCAGCTGTATGAGGAAACAGGGGATCCGAAAGACAAACCGGCCAAATCGGTGGAAGAGAAAGTGAAAGCGGGGAATCTCGGGCGAAAGACCGGCAAAGGCTGGTACGAGTATTCCGGAAACAAAAAAGTGAAGAAATAAAAGGCGCGACCTGTGCACCGGTATAGAACCGGGGTACGGAAACTGACCCAGAGGAGTGGATGGAATGCATTTACGTTTGACGGAAGAACAGAAAATGGTCCAGGCGACAATCCGTAGGTTCGTGGAAAGAGAGCTCATGCCGCTTGAGAACGAAGTGCTGCGGAACGAACGGGCCGGAAAACCGAGCCTTCCCCCTGAAAAAATGGAAGAGCTTCAGGCCAAAGCGAAGGAAGCCGGATTCTGGGGCATCAATACTCCGAGTGAATACGGAGGTGCTGATATCGGACAGATGATGCTTGCGATCGTACTGATGGAAGTGTCGAAGACTTTCGTACCGTTCCAGTTCGGGGGCTTTGCGGACAACATTCTGTACTACGGAAACGAAGAGCAGAAAGAGAAGTATTTGATTCCCACCATCAACGGCGAGAAGAAATCCTGTTTCGCGATGACCGAACCGGGTGCCGGTTCCGATACGCAGAACATACGGACGACTGCGGTGAAAGACGGCGATGAGTGGATTATCAACGGAGAGAAAACGTTCATCACCGGCGGCAACGAAGCGGATTTCGTCATGGTGATCGCTCTTACCGATAAAGAGAAACACAAAAAGTCAGGCAGGGACGGCGTGACGTGTTTCATCGCGGAAAGGGAGATGGGCTGGACCTCGGAGTACATCGACACGATGGGCGAATGGGGGCCGGCCAGCCTCGTCTTCGACAACGTCCGGGTACCGGAGGAGAATATTTTAGGCGAAGTGGACGGAGGATATGAACTCGGTCTTGAGTGGATCGGCTTCGCCAGGTGGGTAGTCGGAGCCACGGCGGTGGGCGCTTCCGAACGTCTGCTGCAGATGGCAATCGATTATTCGAAGGAACGGGAAACGTTCGGCCGGCCGATTGCCGACAGACAGGCAATACAGTGGCAGATCGCCGATTCGGCCGTGGAAATAGAAGCCGCGAAATGGCTCGTGCTGAACGCCGCCTTTACGCTGGACGAAGGGGAGGACAACCGGCATCAGGCGTCCATGGCCAAACTGTATGGCTCCAACATGGGCAACCGGGTCGTGGACCGCGTCCTGCAGATCCATGGCGGCATGGGCTACACGAGGGAACTGCCGATTGAACGATGGTACCGCGAAGCGCGTTTATGGAGGATTTACGACGGCACCGACGAAATCCAGCGGCTGATCATCTCCCGCAACCTGTTGAAAGGGAATGTGAAAGTCGGGCAGTCTATATAAAATGAAAAAATAGAAGGGGGAAGAACTATGACGATAGAAGGAAATGAACACGTACTGACAGAGACGAAGGAAGGGGTGCTGTACCTTACTATGAATCGTCCGGACAGCCTGAACGCCTTCAGTCCGACGATGATGCAGGGACTGAAAGAAGCACTCGTGCAGGCTCAGAATGACGCGGACGTACGCACGATCGTTCTTTCCGGAGCGGGACGTGCGTTCAGTGCCGGCGGAGACGTCAAAACGATGGGAGATAATGCGCCTCTCGATATTTATGACCACATCGGAGAACTGAACGAGCTGATTCTTTCGATGAAAAAACTGGACAAACCGATTATTGCGGCAGTCCACGGTTTCGCAGCAGGGGCCGGATTCAATCTGGCTCTCGCCTGTGACATCATTCTTGCTGCCGAGGACACTAATTTCATTTTGAGTTTTTCAAAAGTGGGACTGGTCTCCGACGGGGGCGGCCACTACTTCCTCTCGAAACTCATCGGACCCTACCGCACGAAGGAACTCCTCTTCAGTGCCGAACCCGTCTCCGTAACGAAAGCCCAGGAGCTTGGCATCGTCAATCACGTATACCCGCAGGAAGACATGCAGCAGAATGTGCATGAATTTGCAGTAAAGCTTGCATCCGGCCCTGCGGTGGCTTACGGCTTCATGAAAAACATCGTCGATCAGGCACTTGATACCGATCTGGCAACGATTCTCGAACGGGAGAGGACTACGCAGGCAACGATGGTATCGACGGAGGATCATAAAGAAGGGGTGCAGGCGTTTAAAGAAAAGCGGACACCGAAATTCAAAGGAAATTGAGTCCCCGTGTGGAGCGGGACAATAACGGGTCACTATACCAGGGAGGTTAAGTAATGGAAGAAGTGTTGAGGAAGAATTGGCCTGAAGGACTTTCGAAGAAACTGGAATATCGTTCAGGAGAACGACCCCTGCATGAATACCTGATTCAGAATGCCGAAGAAATGCCCGAGGAACCTGCGTATATATACTATGGAAACACGATTACATGGAAAGACTTGGAATATGACACTCGTCGTTTTGCGGGCTTTCTTAAAAGCAAAGGGATAGCTAAAGGAGAATGCGTCGGGGTATTTATGCAAAATTGCCCGCAGTACCTTATTACCCATTATGCCGTCCAAATGCTTGGAACCGTCGTTGTGCCCCTGAACCCGATGTATAAAGAAAGTGAACTGGAGTACTTCATCAACGAAGCCGGTATCAAAGCAATCGTCTCAGGCGATGAACTGTATCAGCGGATTGAGAACGTGAGCGATACTACACCTTATTTGCAGTTTTCAATCACGACCAATTACGCAGATTATCTCCCAGACTCGCCGACGCTTCCTGTACCGGCTGAATTATTAATGGAAAAAAACATCGGAACGGCTTATGACATGAAGGAAGTGACTGAAACGGCCGAACCTCTTCCCGAGACCGAGCCGATCGATATTTGGAATGACGTAGGGCTTATGGTGTTCACTTCGGGAACCACAGGCCGACCTAAAGCAGCCCTGCTCACCTACGGGAATGCGTTATTCAAAACAGCCGCTACGGCTCAAGGCTACCGACTGGAACAGGAGGACAGGACGCTGGCTTCGGCCCCGTTAAGTCATATTGCGGGCATGGTCATGGGAGTGAATATCCCGGTCTACAGTGCGCTCCAGAGCGTTCTGCTTACCCGTTTCGAGCCGGAAGCGGCCATCCAGGCCATCGAGAAATACAAAATCAACAAATTGTATACGATTGCGATGATGAATGCCGCTATTTTAAACTACCCGGATATCGAAAAAAGAGATTTGAACTCTCTTGAACTTAATTTCGCCACCAGTTTCGGAATGCAGGTGGATGAATCGTTAGCGGAAAAATGGAAGCGTATCACAGAAGGATGCATCCTGCTTGAGGCTTCGTACGGGTTAAGCGAAACGCATACGTGTGATACGTTCATGCCGATTGAACATATTAAATTCGGCACGTGCGGCATCGCCACATATGATACGTCGTTCCGGATTGTGGACACGGAAACCAGGGAAGACCTGCCGCCGGGGGAACAGGGAGAAATCGCGGTTAAAAACCCGGGCGTATTCAAAGGGTACCTTAACCGGCCCGAGGAGACGGACGAAACCCTCCGGGAAGGGTGGGTATTCACGGGGGACATCGGAAAGATCGACGAGGATGGTTATTTATACTTTATCGGCCGGGTGAAAGAAATGATTAAATCCTCAGGATTCAGTGTGTTCCCGGGAGACGTGGAAGCGATGATGAGTGAGCACGAAGCGGTGGCTCAGGTTGCGTGTGTCGGAGTCCCGGACGCTGAGAAAGGAGAGGTTGTGAAAGCGTTCGTCGTGCTGAACCCTTCATACGAAACCTCGATCAGTGAAAAAGAATTAGTGGAGTGGGCCAGAGATAAAATGGCGGCTTACAAATATCCGAGAGCAATTGAATTCATTGAGGAAATGCCGTCTACCAGCTCAGGGAAAGTGCTGCGAAGATTCCTGAAAGAGTAAAAATTGTAGGATGACCGAACCAACATAGCTTTGAAGGAGATCCGGAATGAATAAAATAATCGACGAACTGTTAAAGAAAAAAGATAAAGCAAAACTTGGAGGAGGACCCCGGAAAATAGAGAAACAGCATGAACTGGGGGCCTATACGGCCAGGGAGCGGATTGAAAAACTGGTGGATGAGGGTTCATTTTTGGAACTTGGTCAACTGGCACATTCGGATCAGGAAGGGAAAGAAGAAGGCAGTGCCGGGGACGGAGTCGTTACGGGCTTGGCGAAAGTGAACGGCCGTCCCGTTGCAGTGCAGGCTGCCGATAAAACAGTGTTCGCAGGTACGGAAGGGATGGTCTACTTCCGCAAAACTCAGGCTCTGCACAATCTGGCCGTCAGGCGCGGACTGCCCATGTTTAACCTGATGGAAGGTGGAGGGCTCCGGATGCCGGACGGAATGGGGTCGGATGGAATAAGTCAAATGCTGTTTCCTCAAGAGTTACTACAGCATCACCGGCAGGTGCCGCTGATCACATCCATTCTCGGTGACAGTTTTGGCGGGCCGACGTGGACAGCCGTTTCTTCGGATTTCGTAAGCCAGGTCAAAGGGACGGCGATGGCAGTAGCCGGACCCCGGATGCTGGAAGTGGCCACAGGAGAAAAAGTGTCGAATGAAGAACTGGGAGGATGGGAGGTTCATGCCGAATATACGGGACAGGCGGACCATTTCTCCGAAACAGAAGACGAAGCGATCGACAATATGAAGCGATTCCTGGACTATATGCCTCAAAATTCAGAGGAAGCACCGGCACACAGGGAAACGACGGACGACCCACATCGTAAATTAGATGAAGTTGTGGACATTGTGCCGACGAGGACGAAGCGTGCTTATGACATGAAAAAAGTGATCAGACTGATCGTCGACGAAGAGGATTACTTCGAAATGAAAGCGGAGTACGGCAAAGCATTGATTACGGTCCTCGCGAGAATAGACGGAAGAGTGGTCGGGGTGATTGCGAACCAGCCGATGCAATTCGCCGGGGCCGCCGGCGCGAAAGAATGCGAGAAAGCTGCCGACTTTATTTGCCTTTGTGATTCCTACCATATACCACTCGTGTTTCTGCATGACATTCCCGGTTTCCGTGTATCGAGCGACGCCGAAAAGCTGAAGATGCCGACGAAAATCATGATGTGGAACCAGGCACTGGCTCAATCGACGGTACCGAAAATTTCAATCGTTATCCGTAAAAGTGTCGGAGCCGCCTACGGGAACATGTGCGGCCCGACGATGGGAGCAGATTTTGTGGTGGCCTGGCCGACAGCGGAAATCAATTTCACCGGCCCGGAAGTAGGTATTAACGTTGTGTACGGAAATGAGCTGAAAAATGCGGAGAACATAGAGGAAAAGCGCTCGGAATTACTGGAAACGTGGGGATTCGACAGTTCTCCGTATAAAGCGGCCGGTAAGCATTTGATTGATGACGTAATCGATCCGCGGGAAACGAGGACATTTTTAAGTCAGACACTTGAATTCGCCTGCGCAAAAAACGGCTCTATGAGTAAAAGATGGTTGGCGAACTGGCCTACAGGATTTTAAAGACGAGGACCCTCCATATACAATCTAAATGAAAAAGCGTTATGCCAGTGCCGACATAACGCTTTTTCTATACTTGAAGCCGCCGGCTGATGATGCCCGGCCTTATTTTTTATTCGAGTTATTCTTTAAGTAGAAATGAAGAGCAATCAAGCGGATACCGACGCCGATGTTGAACGTGGAAATCAGTGCGAGAATCATCGTCGTCGTATTCCAGATCGACCCTTCAATCGACTGAACGGCGACGAAGACGAAACCGGCACCGATAAACAGGTACAGGTAGGCCATCAGCAAGGGGGATGCTTTCATATCAGAAAAACCCTCCCAACAGTATCGTTTCCATCTGTTCCATATAGTTCTCCAGATCCTCCCGGTAGAGCTGGACGACCATGACCAGGCTGTTCAGAATCATATGGGTGATCATCGGCGTAATGATCGACTTCGTCCTCACGTAGAGGAAAGCGAACACAGAGCCCGCTGCGAAGTAGACGAGCAGGTGCGTAAAGTCGAAGTGGAACGCGGCGAACGCAAGGGAAGAAATGAACACCGCCAACAGGAAGTTCGTCCGTTTATAGATGGAGCCGAAAATGATTTTCCGGAAAATGATCTCCTCCGTAATCGGTGCGAATATAACCGGGAGAAGAATGAAAATCGGGGACTGGCTGGCAATGTTCGTCAGCATTTCCGTGTTCTCCGATTCCGGAGACGAATTGAATAAGTACATTTCAATCATACCGGCGATGTTCTGGGCAAACAGAGCGAGGAAGAACCCGGCGATCCCCCACAGAATAATGACGCCTGATTTGGAACGGTCCGATTTCTCTTCAAGTTCCGGTTTAAGTAACAACAGCATCCACACGGTCGCAATAGTGAAGCTGATGATCGACCAGACAGCGATCGCATCCGTCTGCCCCATGCCGAAAGCGAGAAGGATCGGGGCACCGACAATGCCGCTGAGCTGGGTGGCTAAGTAAATGATGATGATATACCAATAGCGTCTGGGCATAAGAATCTCCTTTTTTCATACTGATAGTTTCAATTTTACCATAGTTGGAATTGGAGAAGGAAACAGAACGATTGCTATAAAAATATTGAAAAAAATCTCCCCTTACTACTTGAAAAACGGAGCGGGATTGATTATTATAATAATTGGTATTAGCACTCACTGATGACGAGTGCTAATAATCGACAAAATATATGAATATGAATGAATTCGAGGAGGGTGTCCTAATTGTTAAAACCACTTGGAGATCGTATTGTTATTGAAGTGCTTGAGCAGGAAGAAACGACCAAAAGCGGAATCGTCCTGCCTGATTCGGCGAAAGAGAAGCCGCAGGAAGGCAAAGTCGTAGCCGTCGGGTCGGGCCGCGTAACCGACAGCGGACAGACAGTCACTCCGGAGGTAGCTGAAGGAGACCAGGTGATTTATTCCAAGTTCGCCGGTACGGAAGTAAGCTATGACGGAAAAGACTATCTCGTATTGCGCGAAAGCGACGTATTGGCTGTCGTTCAATAAAAACATACGAAAAAGAGAAACAAGGAGGGCATTATAAATGGCGAAAGAACTGAAATTCAGCGAAGAAGGCCGCAGAGCGATGCTTCGCGGTGTTGATACATTAGCAGATGCAGTAAAAGTAACACTCGGACCGAAAGGACGTAACGTCGTCCTCGATAAGAAATACGGGTCCCCACTTATCACTAACGACGGTGTAACTATCGCAAAAGAAATCGAACTGAAAGACAGCTACGAAAACATGGGCGCCCAGCTCGTATCCGAAGTAGCTTCCAAAACGAACGACGTAGCCGGGGACGGTACGACGACAGCGACCGTACTCGCCCAGTCCATGATCCGTGAAGGGCTGAAGAACGTGACATCCGGAGCGAACCCTGTCGGCATCCGTCGCGGTATCGAAAAAGCCGTGGAGGTAGCGACAGACGAACTCCGCAAAATCTCCAACCCGATCGAAGGACGCGAATCGATTGCACAGGTCGCTTCCATTTCCTCTTCCGACAACGAAGTGGGACAGCTGATTGCAGAAGCGATGGAGCGTGTCGGAAACGACGGCGTCATCACGATCGAAGAATCAAAAGGGTTCAACACGGAGCTTGAAGTAGTGGAAGGCATGCAGTTCGACCGCGGCTATGCTTCCCCGTACATGGTGAACGACCAGGATAAGATGGAAGCGGAACTTGAAGATCCATACATCCTTATTACGGATAAGAAGATCAACAACATTCAGGAAGTACTGCCGGTACTCGAGCAGGTCGTACAGCAGTCCAAGCCGCTTCTCATCATCTCCGAAGATATGGAAGGCGAAGCGCTCGCGACACTCGTCGTCAACAAACTCCGCGGAACGTTCAACGCGGTAAGCGTTAAAGCACCAGGCTTCGGCGACCGTCGTAAAGCTATGCTCGAAGACATCGCAATCATGACAGGTGGTCAGGTCATCACCGAAGACCTCGGCCTTGATCTGAAGAACACGACCATCGATCAGCTTGGCCGTGCGTCCAAAGCGGTCATTACGAAAGAAAACACAACGATCGTCGAAGGAAAAGGTGACTCCGAACAGATGGCGTCCCGCGTAGCACAAATCCGTGCACAGGCGGAAGAAACGACATCCGACTTCGACAAAGAGAAGCTTCAGGAACGTCTCGCGAAACTGGCAGGCGGCGTAGCCGTCATCAAAGTAGGAGCGGCGACAGAAACAGAACTGAAAGAGCGTAAACTCCGCATTGAAGACGCCCTGAACTCCACTCGTGCAGCAGTGGAAGAAGGAATCGTCGCCGGTGGTGGTACAGCGTTCGTTAATATCATCGCATCTGTAAAAGGCCTCGACCTTTCCGGTGACGAAGCGACAGGCGCAAGCATCGTTCTTCGTGCTCTCGAAGAGCCGGTACGCCAGATCGTTCACAACGCAGGTCTTGAAGGATCGATCATCGTAGAGAAACTGAAAACACAGGACGTAGGTGTCGGCTACAACGCAGCCGCAGGCGAATGGGTGAACATGGTAGAAGCAGGTATCGTAGACCCTACCAAAGTAACACGTTCCGCGCTTCAAAACGCTGGTTCTGTTGCAGCTATGTTCTTGACTACAGAAGCAGTCGTTGCAGACGTCGCTGAAGAAGATAACAGCGGTGGCGGCATGCCAGACATGGGTGGCATGGGCGGAATGGGCGGCATGATGTAATCATGCACCCATAGCCCTTGATATCAAGGGTTTAGCTTCACCCTGAAAGGTATAATGACATACTTTTGACATACCCGGCGTGGAAAACACTATAAATCTAAAGAGCCTCTCATGAGTTCACTGAACTTTTGGGAGGCTTTTTCTTCCATATTCTCCGTGATATGAGCGTATATATTCATAGTTGTATTTATGTCCCCATGGCCTAATCGTTGTTGAATTTCTTTAATTCCTACTCCAGCTTCTATGAGAAGAGAAGTATGAGTGTGTCGCAAGGAATGGGGAGTAAGATTTTTGTCTATTTCAATTATTTTCAACAAACGTTGCATTCTTGTGTTTACAGTCTTTAAAAATTCAGGATATCCCGGATTATTGATTTCTTTAGCAAAAACAAAATCAAATTGATTGTAATAACCATTAGAAATGAGCTCCTCTTGGTGCACCTTGTGTTTTTTTAATACCTCTAGCACATCTGGATCCATTTTAATTGTGCGAATAGATCCTTTAGTTTTGGGGGTAAGTAACTGGTATTCTTTAGTGCGATTGGATGGATTATAGTAAGTCTTTGTCACTCTTAAAGTTTCTCTAGCCATATCGATATCTGTCCACTTTAATGCCATAAGTTCTCCAATACGCAGTCCACTATAAGCTAATGTTAAAAACATGGGAAAGTCTTTATCAATTCCATTTTCTTTCGCAGCTTTAAGAAAACGAATGAGTTCAGGTTTCTCCATGAATTTAATTTCCCCTTTATTGTTTTCAACTTCCTCAACCGTTTCCACTTTCCGTGGAATTTTAGCAAACTCACATGGACTATCTTTAATAATGTGAAATTCCACAGCTTTTTTAAATACCATACGACCTGTTGAATGGATACCATCAAGCGTGTTAAAAGCATAGCCTTCTTTATGAAGAGAGGTCAGCATAGCTTGATACTGTTTTCGACTGATCTCTTTTATTTTCTTATAGCCAAAGAATCGATTTAAATGGTCTAAATTATGCTTTCGATTTCTAACAGAGCTGACTTTGGCACTCTCACTATATATTTTAATCCATTCTAAAGTGAAGTCCTGGAATATAGTATCTTGTTCTTTAACATAGGTGTTCTCATATACTTCTTTTTCAATTTCTGCTGCAGCAAGTTGTGCTTCTTTTTTCGTTTGAAATCCACCTTTTGAAGAAAACTTCTTTTTACCGGTGATAGGGTCGTCCCCTAAATATATTTGAAAATACCATTTTGCTCCTCGTTTTCGGAAATTAGCCACAAATATCCCTCCTTGTATAATCATATTTAATTAAATCTTAATGGATGGTACAATTCGTCCTTTTATTTTTTCTAAACGTTCGATGCATAACTTTCTAGGGACTTTAAAATCCCGAGATAATTGATCAATTATCGCTGGGCTGGTAATAGTGTATTCGTTGATCATATGAGCAGGTAGAGATGCATAAAGGGTAAAATGCCGTGCGTCTCTTTCCTGAAGTTCATGAAATGCTTTGGGCATCATCGTTTGTCGGCCAGCGTGTCTTAAAGCATGGCAAAGTTCATGAAAAAACTGTTCTCGTTGATATATTGTAGGCAACCGGCTGTCTACTATTATTTCTTGGAATCTACCTACTTTCATAAACCTTGCTTGCATCGGTTTACAGCGAAGAAAGATTTGCGACTCCAATCCTATGTCTTGGATGTTTAAATCTTCCGGATTATTATAGCGGTGATTTATATACCATTGTGTAACTAAGTCTTCAAGAATTGTAGTTGAATAAATAGGAAATCCCAAACCAATCACCTTCCTTAAAAATAATTATACGAACATACGTTCTTAAAATCAATTAAGAATGACAATTAATGGTTTGAATAGTTCAAGATGGTATTATTTTCCTGTATTATGCAGGCAGAGGGTTTTGTTATATAGGAGTCATTAGAATTATTGTTGCTCTTCCAACGAAGAGATTGTGTTGAAATCAAGTCATCCAGATAAGGGCAGGATTGTGGAACACTTGAATTCGAGATATCTTACAAGGTTTGAGCCATATAGAGGTGTATATTAAGTATGATAAATATGGTCTTGAATCTGAAGAAAAATAAAGAAAGAAGGACTACCATAAAAATATGGAAGTCCTTCTTTTGGGTGACAATAATTATCCCTTACCTAAAAGACGCAGCCTTTATGATTAATTATTCCAACCAATTTCTTTTAAAGCTTTTTCAATCGTTTCAGCTTCTCTTATCTTGCCAATCTTACGGAGTTCTTTCGCAAATAAAGGCCAAGGCGGGTGTATGGCCATATATGGGGAAGAGTCAGGCCCTGTGTACATTCCTCCACCCGGCCCTGCATATAATCCTCCCCCTGGCCCATTATAAAGGCCTCCACCGGGTCCGGTGTACAAACCACCGCCTGGTCCGGAATAAGCACCTCCACCGGGTCCAGTGTACAAACCACCGCCTGGTCCTGTATAAGCACCTCCACCGGGTCCGGTGTACAAACCACCGCCTGGTCCGGAATAAGCACCTCCACCGGGTCCAGTGTACAAACCACCGCCTGGTCCGGAATAAGCACCACCTCCAGGTCCAGTATACATATTCCTAACCCCTGGACTTGCTTCAGTCATTGTAACCACCTCTTTCAGATAATTATGAAATTTCATTTTATCATAAGAACATTCCTTCCATGAATTATCCAGCCTATATATAAATTCATTAATATAACCATATTGTGGAATGTCCATGGGTCTGAGATAATTTCATTAGATTATAATTTGGAGGGGTAAATCACTTGAGTAAATTTGATGAACTACTAGAGCAAATACATAGGCATCTTGATTGTACTTACCAAAATTGGCTATTTGGAGCTGGAATAAGTTATGAATCAAATATTCCTCTTATGTACCCAATGACTGAAAAAATTGAGAGCGAATTGGAAGGAGGCGATTTTGATGCTTTTTGCAAAATCAAGGAGTTCCTCCCTAATTCATCTCATGTTGAACATTACTTAAGTCATATTGGAGATTTGCTAGCTCTTCTTGATAGATCACACGCAAGCGAAATAACAATGAACAATGTTAAATATGAATATAGTTCTCTATACACATTATATAAACAAATAATTCGTATAATAGGAGAATTAGTAAGATTTGGATATAAACATAGTGTTGATGAGAAAGGTGATATTGAGTCGCCAATAGTTGAGATTGGTCCTCACCAAGAATTTGTGAAGAAGCTATTCAACAGAAGATCAAACCTAGAAAACATAACAAGTATTAACTTTTTCACTACAAACTACGATACTTTATTAGAAGATGCGTTGATACTTGAAAAAAAAGAAGTTATAGACGGTTTTACTGGAGGTGCAATGGGGTTCTGGAATCCTAATGTGTTTAGTGAAAAAGACAATTCATATTCTTATAAAGTTTACAAATTACACGGGTCAATAGACTGGTATAAGGATGATGAGAAAGGTCTACTTAGATCAAGATTCGGCACAAAGTACTTATCGGATAACTCTAATTTACTTATTTATCCTCAAGCTACAAAGTATGTAGAAACACAGAAAGACCCATTTGCCTTATTATTTAGTAAATTTAGGGAACGTTTGAATGTTTCTAGAGATAATATTTTGGTGGCTTGTGGTTATAGTTTTGGAGATAACCATATAAATAATGAAGTAGAAATGGCGATGTCATTACCTAACAATAAAACCAACTTAATAATTTTCCTTAAAGAAACATGGGATGAAGATTTGCAAAAAAGTTATTTACCATCAGATATTTATAATTGGCTAGATGAGAGTAGTTTTAGGGACAGGGTATTTGTTCTGACTGATAAAGGTATATATAACGGAAATAGTGAGTTAAATATTCCTTCATCTGGCGATCAGCAATTTGATTGGTGGACGTTTAAAGGTATGACTAATTTACTTGACTAGGGGAGATAAAGTGGAGAATTTTTCAGTAGCACATGATTTATGCATAGGAAGAGTTATAGAAGTGCAAGGAACAAGGGTGAAGATTGAGCTAGATAAGGAATTAGATGATCTAACTCGATCATATGAGGGCAGGGTTTATTCAATAGGTCAGATAGCGAGTATCTTAAAAATACACTTTGGGAGAAAGATACTTTTTATAAATGTCAGACTCTTAAGGATGAACTCAGATGTAGATGAATTCGAAAAAAACACTGTTAATGATGATTCTAGGATTATCGAAGCTGATTTATTAGGTGAAGGAATTTGGGATAAGTTTAATGAGATTCTTAACTTTTCTAGAGGTGTAGAGTTATACCCATTACCTCTACAGTCTGTTTATTTAATGACAGATAGAGAATTAGATAAGTTGTATAGTGGAGCTGAAAAAAATGTTCAAAATAATTCATCATCACCTCTTATAGAGATAGGGAAATACTCAGGTAGTAATCAATTAGTACGTGCGAATATTAACAAACTTTTTGGAAATCATTGTGCAATTTTAGGTTCAACTGGATCTGGTAAGTCAGGAACTGTATCTTCAATATTGCATTCAGTTATAGAAGCAAGGGATTTGGAAGGTCAGTATCTCCACCCTAGAATAATAATGATTGATCCGCATGGAGAGTATGGAAAAGCTTTTAAAAACAATGCGATAATATACAACGCTTATAGTGAGTCCAATCCTACTGATGAAGATACATACGAAATAGAGCTCCCATATTGGCTTATGACAGCTGATGAATTTCGGTCTCTAGTTATTGGGAAAACAGAATTTGAAGCAACTACTCAAAATAATATAGTATATGAAGCTTTATCATATGCGAGGATGGTCAATGCTGGAATAATTAAACGAATCAAAGAAGAGAGTGCAAAAGGTGGTACAGAGCCTGAAATTAACGACGATGTGCAAGAAGAAGAGAGATTGAACTTTGATAGAGACAAGCCAGTGCCATTCAAACTAGAGGACTTTATTTTTCATATTGATAAGATTCAAGGAAGAAAGCCTGGGAAATTTGAGCAGTTAGCTCAATCAGGAAGGGTTAAAATTGATGGTATATTAAAAAAGTTAAGGATACTAAGGTCCAATCCACAGTTGCATTTTATAATGAAAGAGTATGAAAATGGCTCAATTGAATTACCAAATATAATTAGCCAGCTAGTAGGGAAGAAAGATAATGATAAAAACTTACGAATTATTGATATTTCTGGATTGCCAAATGAAGTAGCCGGTTTATTGACTGCACTAATTTCAAGGTTAATATTTCAATATAAATTATGGCAAGATCGTGAATTAAGAAAGGCTGATCCGGTTCTTTTTGTATGCGAAGAAGCTCATAGGTACGTGCCTAATTATGGGGAAGCACAATATAAAGAGGCACAAATAGCTATAAGGAGAATAGCTAAAGAGGGCAGAAAATATGGGATAGGTCTAATGCTTGTATCACAAAGACCTTCTGATCTTGAGTCAACTGTATTATCTCAATGTAATACTTGGATAATACTAAGGTTAACCAATTCAAATGACCAAAGCTATGTTTCGAATTTTATACCTGATAGCTTATCTGGTTTAACAACAATTCTGCCGTCTTTAACGAGAAGAGAAGCAATATTTGTTGGAGAAGCTGCCGCTCTTCCGAGTAGAATTAAAATAAATGAGCTTCCAGTGGATAAACTACCAGATTCTTCTGATATGGACTTTATGCAAGGTTGGAAAAATGAACAATTTTTAGTTGAAGGTATTAAAGAAACTACAGACAAATGGGTAAAAAACCTATCAAGATAATTTAGAAAAGAGATTAAAATCTTGATACTGAGTTTTCAACTATACGAGGGGGCTAATCTTGAACAATGGTTGGTCCTTTTCTAAATATATAGAAGAAAATATTGAACTAACGGAGCAGGATTATTGAATAAGGAACAATTTAATTGAAACAAAAACACAAACGTCTAATCTAAATAAGTAGGGTAATAAATCCAAGAGTTATAAGGGGAGATATTGTTGAAAAAGGTTGTAGGAGTTATACTTTTGATAACTGTGATTGTAGCAGTCAGCTTCTTTATCTTTTCTAATGATTCTAATGATTTCTCAACTATCACCGAGATAGAATATCAAAAGTATAATCATTCTGAAGATAAGTACGGTGAAATTGAAGACGATGAAACTATTAGCCAGCTAACGGGGCTTTTCAATAAAGCAAATCACCAAAATATTGTGTACAATAAGGCGTATCACAATGACTATAAACTTACTCTATTATATGAAGATGAAACATCTGAAACTGTAAGGATTTGGAAAGGTTTTGGTAAAGACTACGACTTATTGAATTATAGTTACGTGCCAATTAAGGTGAAAGGCATGAATGGAAGTACTCAGATGATCAGCTGCATTGGCCAGGAAAATAAAGAAGATATCATGATTAAGTTTCATGATATCTTCGACATAATAATATTATGAATTAATCTCTTGTACAATTTTTTGGTTAACTAGATAAATGAGTGTTTCTTTTTTTCTATGGAATATATGTTCAACCTCATCTGGAAATACGATTACTATAATTTCGCTTATTTTTGTTAAAATTAACAAAAACAAGTTTAAAAGTTTTGTTAAATCCTTATCACTTGTAGATTGGTTAGTTACTTCTTTAAAGTAGAGGTTGATCTCCATGTTTGCTGAAATATTACTGTGAACAAAATTGCTGCTATAAGTGTACTTATCTGAAAGTAATGAAATAACTTCAATTATTTTTGTATTTGAAGCGTATTTATCTCGGGAAATTCTAAAAAGTTCATTTACTCCTGTTCTATCAAAGTCTGTAAGGTTTAATATTGTACGTAATGTATTTTCTATAAGAGATCGGATATTAAAGAAGAAATATCTTTCTGAGCGAGTTGCTAAAGTGTGTAAAGATGTTAACGAATCATACAAGAGGGCATTAGGATAATGAGAAGGCTCTTTTGTCTGTAAGAAAATTTTCAGGAAAATTATCCTTTTTACTATGCCTCGTTGGATGTTTTGTTGAGGTAACTCTTGCTTTTCATTTAGTAATTTGATCATTTTATTTACTTCAGGCTTAACTTTTAGAGGATCCCTTTCTAGTTTAATCATTTTTATCTAAAGCCCTCATCCATTTCCGCATATTTTCATTAGCTTTATTATAAGATTTTTTCTTGCTTTCTTTTACTTCAAAATCATCTTCAAAGAAATCATAAATTCGCTCTACAAATTTCGCTTTTTCAGTTTCATCGTACCTATAAACATTTCTGGTAGTTCGAGCTATCAATAAGGTTCTTGATTTAAAAAGATAAGGCAAGAAGATGTCTTGAAATACATTATCAGTATAATTCTTTAAATCCTCATTCTTTTTGAAAATTTCTTTTGAAAGAATTATAATACAATTTAAGCCGATTAAATCACTTGTTTCTCTTTTCGAAGCTTTTAATTTTATAATTTTCTCTTTAACTTCTGGGGGGAGTTTGCTCATTCTTTATCAAACCCTTCTAATCTCTCTAATATCTCTTCACAAACTTCTTTAATGTCATGTCTAGATTTTTGGTATTTCGAAGCAATATTCTCATTCATTCCTACCAAAAGATCTCTTACATGGGAAGTATTCGAATTAAAAATGTATAATCCTCTAACAAAATCTTCAGATTCAAAGTCTCTTTTAATAGATAGTGTTTTTTCAGTCATTCTATTTTCTACCATAGTGTAGACTATACCGAGCAACCTAATAGGAAGATCTTCTTCTCCTTTCAATCTGTGAACTACAGATTGCAGTGAACTTATTCCTAATGAAGAGTATCTATCTATTCTGTTTGGGATTATGTAAAAATCAGAAGCCATTAATGCAGCATCAGTGTAGAAAGATATCGTCGGAGGACAATCAATAAATATTAAATCATAATAATCTTTTAAATTATTATCTTTGATAAACTTTCTTATTCTTTTAGTTCTGGAATGATCCTTAGTGTCATCATCAAATATTAAGTTAATATTACCACAGATCATATGTAAATTATCAGAAAATTCCACAATTACATCTTCAGGTTTAGCGTATTCTGGTTGTTCGAAGATGTTAGCTGTACTTTCAAAAAGTTTTCTTATATTTTTATTGTTTTTTAAATAATCGTCTAAATATGCATCCACTAAGTTATAGACACCCGTTAGCGACTGTGTTGCGTTAAATTGTGGGTCTACGTCTATAATCAATACTTTCTTTTCCATATAGTTTGCTAAATATTCTCCTGCTCCTATGCAAAGCGTGGTTTTTCCTACGCCGCCTTTCATATTCAAAAAAGAAATAACATTCCCCATTTATAATATCCTCCTAATAAAAACTTACTTAAATGATAACTGAAATAATACTTGATTACTATACATTTCATTTGTAGGATATTACTGTAAATTAAGATGGAGAGTTTTTATTGAAACCTTTTGGGTTTAGTCTCTTTTATGAAATCCTAATACCACGGTTACATTTTTAATGTCACAGAAAATGTAACGAAGAAGAAAAGGTTTCAAAAGTTGAGCATTAGCGGATTAGCAATTCCGGGGTTATTTACCAGTGTAAGAGGTTATTCTGAAGTTCTGATAATTATATCCTATTTACAATTCAGAGAACGCTATCATATCAACTCTTGTGGGTATCTAGGTGGGGATTCTTCTGTCTTCCCCGAAATAACTTTTGTGGGAAAATTGCATTTATAGGTTTCTTTTATGAAAGGATTATTCCCCCTCTAACTCTTGAAGCGCTTTTTGCATGCTTTGGGCAAGTTAACTATATCTTGCTATTTGATTCATTTGTTAGACCACACAATTAAGGTTCATTCGTCACCATATATTGCTTAGCACAATACCCCGAGCAGTACTTAAATCTAACTAAGAAATTCCGTTTTGTCGTCCCTTTTTCACAGGTTATCCCTTAAAGAGTTTATAAAGATATCTACTTAATCAATATTCTCTATCATGTGTTAAAATAGAAAAAAATGGATTATTAATGATATATAATATGGGGGCTAATATGAAGGACGTAGTAGTGAAAATGTTTCCTGCAAAAAACGGAGACTGTTTTTTAGTTTCGTTAGGTACTAAAAATAAGAAACATATTTTGATAGATTGTGGTTATGTCGAAACATATAGGCAATTTTTAAAAAAAGAATTATTAAAAATTGCAGCTGCGGGGGAAGCGATAGACCTAATTGTAAGCAACGGTGATAAAATCCCTAATAACAACGGTTTCAAATTCCCCAATAATAACAGATAATCATTTCTATACTAGATAAAGATGTGGAGTGTAGGAATGATGATCAAGATTGGGGAG
>NZ_FTOK01000027.1:0-1660 GCF_900156705.1 Salimicrobium salexigens
CAGGCTGTCGAGAAAGTCTCGGCAGCTTTTATTTGTTTTCTGTTTTTTAATAGATCACTTCGTTAATTTGTTATAATAGCTGTAACTTATCAACGAAAGGTGATTGGATGTTTCAATCTAAAACTGAACGACAAAATGAAATCGAAATGGTTACCATTGAAGAGCTTGTCCCTGAAGATCATCTCCTACGCAAAATTGACCAATACATAGATTTTTCTTTCATTCCTGAAAAAGTCCGTCCTTACTATTCAGAAGATAATGGTCGTCCCTCTTTGGATCCTCTTGTTTTATTCAAAATGATGTTCATTGGTTATATTTATGGCGTTCGTTCCGAACGCGAATTGGAGCGACAAATTCAAACGAATGTTGCTTATCGTTGGTTCTTAGGGTTGAATCTTACAGACAAAGTCCCCCATCATTCCACTATTAGTTGGAACCGCCGCACTCGTTTCAAAGACACGGATATCTTTCAAGAAGTTTTTGATGAAATCGTGCTCCAAGCGATGAACCACCGTATGGTCTCCGGCCGTGTATTATTCACAGATTCCACGCACTTGAAAGCCAACGCTAATAAGAAGAAATTCTCAAAACAAGAAGTTGAAGTAGAAACGGTAGACTACCTCGAAGATTTGGAAGAAGCCGTAAGAAAAGATCGTGAAGATCATGAAAAAAAGCCTCTGAAGGAAAAGGAGGGGGTAAAAAAGACAAAGGAAATTAAGGTTAGCGACACGGATAGCGAGAGTGGTTATCTTTACCGGGAGAATAAGCCGGAAGGCTTCTTTTATCTTGATCACCGTACCACAGATTTAAAACATAACATCATTACTGATGTTCATGTAACGCCAGGAAATATTCATGATTCCAGACCTTACTTACAACGTTTGGATCGCCAAATCGAACGATTTGGCTTTGAGGTGGAAGCTGTAGGTCTAGATGCCGGCTATCTGACGAACCCTATATGTCATGGGCTTATAATGGAAAGAGGAATATTTGGAGTTATTGCTCATCGAAGGTACCAGTCAAAGAAAGGGCTTCTTCCGAAATGGAAATATGCATATGATGAAGAGCGGGATGAATATGTGTGCCCCCAGGGTGAAGTTTTAAGCTATTCGACCACCGATCGTGAGGGGTATCGGCATTACAAATCAAACCCTGAAAATTGTGCAGATTGCCCTCTTCTAGCGAAGTGTACCCAAAATAAGAAGTATCAAAAAACGATCACTCGCCATGTATGGGAAAGCTCGAAGGAGAAGGTTCGGTTGAACCGGCTTTCTAATGAAGGCAAGTGGATCTATCGCATGAGAAAAGAGAAAGTTGAACGTAGCTTCGCAGATTCAAAAGAACTGCACGGGCTGCGTTATTGTCGCTTGCGCGGAAAAGAGAATGTACGCGAACAAGCGTTACTGACGGCGGCCTGCCAAAACATGAAAAAGATTGCCCTCCACCTATCCAGGGTGAGATAGGTGAAGGAGAGTCTTTTTCGGTGAGGGGAAGGCGAATACCAGGAGACTCCTGCGGAAAAACGGGCGATTCGAGACCCCGGAGTGTGGGTTTTCACGAGGGAGGCTCGGGCGTTCGTCCGCGGAAAGCGAGTGGTATTCGCCCGCACGAACTGCACAAAAAAAGCTTGCAGAAAAACACGGGGTTTCTCTACAAGCTG
>NZ_FTOK01000018.1:0-10933 GCF_900156705.1 Salimicrobium salexigens
TACGTGGAATGGGGAAAGATTTTTGGTGACGAAGTATTAGCTACAGCTATCCTTGATCGACTCATTCATCATTCCACCACCTTTAATATTAAAGGGGATTCCTATCGATTACGGGAAAAGAAAAAAGCTGGCATACAGCCAACTAACCTACGGTGATATCAGGGAATTTGATTTCGTTGAAATCAGGGAATTTCAAACCGTTGTTGACACTAATGGTTGTTTCACATATAGATCAGGATCATATTTTAGGTGCATTAGCTTTTTTAGAAGAGAATAATCAAAAATCTTTTATAGAAATTAAAGAAATATGGCATAACAGCTATAGGCATTTGCAATTTGAAAAAGAAAAGGTGAAACGCATTTCTGAAGGTGAAGTAAGAATTTTAAAAAGTGAAATTGTTATGGGAAATTCTTTTAGAAATATGTTAGGAAAAGAAGGGGTTAGTAACGAAGATATTAGTGTAAAACAAGGTTCCACATTAGCATCGTTAATATTAGAAGGTGGATACCCTTGGAATAAATCTTTCGATGGTAAAGCAGTGAATTGTGAAAATAAATTTAGAGTAATGAAAGATAATTTCACATTAGATATACTATCTCCTAATACAAAAAAGCTAAAAAAATTATCAATAGAATGGTTAAGAAAGCTAAAGAAGCAAAAAATAAATTTTTCCTTAAGCAATGAAAAAATTTTCGATGATGCTTACGAATTTCATATGTTGAGGAAAGAGGAGCAAAAGATAAAAGAAAGTAATATTTCTAAAAGAAATGAAAGTGATATGGTAAGTGAAATAAAAGGTGCTGTTTCACAACATATAAATGAAGAAGTTGATGATTCTATAATAAATGGGTCATCCATTTCTTTTATCTTAGAATTCAATAAGAAAAGGTTACTTTTTTTAGCGGATGCCCATCCTGATCTCATTGTAGAAAATTTAACAAAAGCTGATAAGAAAAACTATAATATTGTTAAATTATCTCACCATGGAAGTAAAAGAAATACAACTACTCAATTAGCGAAAATTTTACACTCAGATATATTCTTAATTTCAACTAACGGTATTAGCAGGCATTCACATCCCAATTTCGACTCTCTTGCTAAGGTTATTTACTATCAAAAACAAAGGCAAAAGAGCTTTTATTTTAATTATGAAACTAATACTTCACAATTATTAGAGAATAGTAACTGGAAAAAAAACTATCATTATGATTGTTTTATATCTGATGGCTTTACTATTACGGAAGTAGAAATTTGAAAGGAAATTAAAAATATGAATGTAAATTTAAAAAATTCTATTCCTAAATTAATATGTGGGAATGAAACTGCTACCGCCTTTTTGATTTCAGAGAATATAGCTATGACTGCTACTCATGCTCTTGTAGATTTTTTTGAAGATAATCAGCCTGTAAGGCTTTATTTTAATGTGAATTCGAAAGTAGTAGAAACAAGTGCTGACCCTATCATATTGGAGGATTGGGAAAGACAGCAGATTATAGCTTTAAAATTAAAAAAGACAATTCAAGGGATAGAGCCTCTTATATGTTCTAATTTCAAGTTCACTAATTCCATAAATATGAAATGTGAAACTTATGGGTATCCACCTGCAAGAAGTGATGAAGGTACATTTATTGATTTACAAGTGAAAAACGAACACTTCGCTGAAGATTATAAATCACTTCCAACAGAATGGAACTTAGATTTAAAAAAGGAAGACGACATTAAAAGTTATGAAGGTGTGTCAGGAGCTCCAATAATTATAAATGGTTTCGCAGTTGGAGTACTTTTGAAACAAGTAGAAGAGAATGGGGAAGTAAGTAGACTATCTGCCGTAAGTTTATATTTGTATAGAGAGTCCTTTAATTGTATAGGTGTTAATTTTCTTGAGAAGGAAAATAATCCATTATACGCTCCCTACCTAAATTTAATGAAGCTTCAACTAGAACAACAACTTGAAAATACAATTTCTAGAATGTTAGATAAGAACTCTATAAATGATTCCGGTCTAGGATTTACCTTTAAATTCAATAGGGGAGATTCTCAAGGAAAAAAAGTCGAATCGTATATTGATTTACTCAGGTTAGATGAATCAGCTGTGATTCTATCTGAGCCTGGGGGAGGTAAAACATATTTGATGTCAATGTGGATGAAAGATATTATTGAAAATCCAATAATCAAAGAAAATAAAACACCTATTTTTCTAAAGGCAAGAAATTGGAAAAGATCCTTTCATACCATAGCTGATGGCATAGTTAATGAATTGAAGTATGCACTACCAAGGATAGAAGAGAGGCAAGTGGAACAAGATTTGTACAATGGGAATTTTTTATTACTTATTGATGGATTAGATGAAGTCTCATCTTCATTAGATTTATTAGTAGAAGAATTAATAAAAATATCTAAGTTAAATGGTACTCAAATATTAGTGACGTGTCGAAAAGAGAATTATCATAAGCAGTTTTATACACATTTCAGTGAATATACTATTAAAAATTTAGATGAGGCTGTTATTAGTGAATATATAAACAAAGAGCTAAAATTACCTGGATGGCAAGTATTGCACAATATTGAAGGTAATTTAAGAAGTTTGATTAAGAATCCTCTTTTTCTTTTCATGACGGTGTCAATTTTAAAAGTAACTGGATATAGGAGCCTACCTAAAAATAAAGCTGAACTTTATAATAGTTTCATAAGATTTCTTATGGAGGAACGAAATTATCAAAAAGGGTTGATGAAACCTTTTAGTATTGATTTATCAACTAAAGAACTAATATTATCTGAATATTCTGATAGGACATTCAGGGAACTTCCCGATATGAATGACTTTGCAGAGTCTGTAAGTGTATTTTTAGGTAGAGATAAAGTGGAACTAGCAAAAAGTGAATTATTAGAGACTGGATTAATAATTGAAGAAAATGGAGTATTATCTTTTTTTCATCCATCTTTTCATGAATATTTTTTGGCTTTTAAAATTTCTAAGTACTCAGATAGTGATCTTATTAACTTTTTGGAAAAATTCAACAAGAAAGAAGCTTATTATGAGGTGTTAATTTACTTAGCAGGGTTACTCCAAAAAAATAATAGGCAGGATATATTATTAGACTTTTTAGAAAAAACTAATTTATATATATATAGAAAATGTCTAGAAGCAAGATTTGACTTTAGTGAACAAATTAAGAAAGATTGGTCTAAGGACTATATGAATAAGTATTTTAGACAGGTCCGGAAGAGTTATCTACAATTAATTGAAAATCACTTTAGTGCTATCAGAGATTATTTCTATCCTTGGTACAGCCTGAAAAATAAAGCTCCTAGAGAAGGGAGTCAAATGAAATTAATAATAGTTGGGAGTATGAACTCTGACGTCCCGGCAGTTGATTTTCGTTTTTTACTGGGTGATAAAAATAGTGAAGAAGAAATTCCAGATGTAATCTTAGAGAAATATTCAAGTGGACCTGCGATGCTCACTAAAGATCCTAATGGTAACACCGTAAGTGTACCTATTAAATCCATGAGCAGCGGTAAACACTGGTTTATTAATTTAAATGCAACCGATATGGGTTTAGACTCAGCGAGAGAAGTAGCACTTTATTCCATAAAAAAACAGATAGCTGAAATTTTAGATAAAAAGACACTTTTTGATATGGAACCACTTGAAATGATGGTTATGCAAATAGAGAAAAACTTAAGTAAATTACCTCTTCATCTTTTTTCGGTAAGCAGTGAACGCCATAAAAGAAGACCATCTTTGTATAAAAATTCTTTAGATGAATTAGTTAATGTTTTAACAAAAGAAAATAAGATATTTAATTATGCAGATTCCTTGATGAATTCTATTTATTACAGTTCAGAAGATCCACTTCGTATGATTCTTTCAATATTAACATTAAAGAGATTAAATATTGAACCTAAACATTATTTGTTACCACCTAGTGATATTGGATGGGAGCAGCTTAATAAAGGTGGTGGATTTATTTGGGAACTGTGGAGTGACAAGCAACTTAGTAAAAGGATTGCAACATTCTATGAACATTATCAAATTTCGTATAGACACTTAGTAGAGAACACCTTTTATTCAATCAAGGAGTATTTACCTTTTTACTCCATTGGCCCAATAAGATTTAATGTTGCTTTTTATAGGGAAAAAACTTTCGGAGGTGGTGTGGAAGTAACTTGGGAGCCGGTAAAAAATATTAAAGAAATTAAAACAGTTATAGAACAAATACCTGAGAGAAAAAGAAGGGGGGAATCTGCCTTAAATAATGAGAGAAATAAAGAAATAAATGAGAGTTTAATTAAACTAGGAAGAAAAAACATGCCCTTTTTTAGTAAGAGAAATTCTGCTTTAGATAAACTTTTGCATGATGAGGAATTGAGAGAAGAGGTATACTCTCAATTAGAAAAAGATTTAAGTTATGTACTCGGTAAACTAAATTAAGTTACCTTTTCAAAAAGCATATTATGAGTCTCGGAGTAGAAAGCACTGTGATATATATTATTCTCTAAAGTGACATACTCTTTGGCATACTTTTTCTCAATTTTGATTATATCCTTTCATTCATGATAAAAGCGATAAGCCTTACTAAACTTATAATTGTCTTTGGTTTTGGATTTTATTCTTTATTATTTATCATAGGGAACATATGGGCGGCATGATGTAAGCTTTCCGCCTAACCCTTGATAGATAAAAGTTTTGAATGTTTTGAGTACGGGAAATTACTATCAATTAACAAAGAGCTAATTCCTTTTAAATAGGAATTGGCTCTTTGTATAAACTCTCTTAACGTGAGGCTTTGGGTGGTTGGCATACATCACATTTACGTTGGTTGTTATTTTTAAATTTTGTAAATGGTTTTTCAAAATTATTGCCACAGGAACACTTGAAAAGCAACTTTTGAGAGAAACCGTTGAATTCTGTCGATAATAACGTGCTATCTGAATTCTTTTCAACAAAGTCATTAATTTTACCGATTGTCCATCGTTTATTCATACTTTCACACCTCCTAATTTTATCATCTAGCGCAGGCTTTTCTTTTTATCCGTTCTATAATTTGTCCTAAGTTTGTTATTATACCATGATATAGCTTGTAAATGGAATTACAGGTTGTTTATCGTGAAACATTCCCTGATTCAGTTCCTTTACTTGTTTCTATTGTAGTTATTAATAGGTTATGAGTGAATAGTGGAAAGAGACGTACCATCATGATTGTTTCCAAGCTTTTCCTGACATATATGTACCATAAAAAAAGGCGGTCCTTTCGTTTGCTGATCCACTCGCAAACGTCAGAACCGCCTTTTGTTTTCCTTTAAATGAACTGCTTAATCTCTGCTGAAAATTCTTTCAGAACTTCCTGCGGTACCCAGCGAGAAGCCTGTTCGTACCTCACGAGTGTGCTGTTTGACAACTCTTTGACCAATCTTTCCGCCGTCTCTATGGGTTGGAATATATCCTTTGCTCCCCATAAGAGAAGAACGGGATGTTCGATGTTCGGCAGCTTCGGCGTGAGTGCGGTGGTTTCATTCGTGTTCAGGGCTGAAGCGTTGCGGACGAGACTCAATTGGCCTTCCTCATGTAAGTACGGTGCCATGATTCCCTCCAGGAAGGTGTCCGTCAACTGATCCTGTTGGATGAACATGTCTTTGTACGCACTTGTCAGGAAGGACTCCAGTTCTTCTAAGGAATCGTTTTTCCGTGACGGATGACCCATCTTCAACATAGCATCGATCGGCCAGGAATCGTAAGCGACGATGTTAGAGAAGACCAGCTTATTGATCCGCTCCGGTTTGTTCAGAGCAAGGTTCAATCCGACGCCTCCCGCTATATCGTGAGCTACGAGATTCACTTGCTCTAATCCGAGTTCGTCCATGAGTCTGATGACCATGTTCGCCTGGACGTGGAGAGAGCGGTCGAATTGATCGCGCTGATCGGACCAGCCGTAGCCGAGCAAGTCCGGAGCAATGACCCGGTACTCCTCCTCAAATTCAGGAATGACGCTCTGATACAGGTAAGATCAGGTCGGAATACCATGCAGCAGCATGATTGGTGTACCTGAACCTACGTCTGTATAGTTGATTTGGACCGGTTCGTCCACGATTCCGTCTAACGTGACGGATTGTTGTCTTTCTTTGAATGTTTTATGATCTACCATGATTCCATCCTCCTCTATGAGTTACTGTGTCGAGTCTTCCGTTTGGTTTACACGTGTTTTTCGGCGATGCTAAGATTTCTTCTTTCGGTTTAAATCCTACCGCCTGATCCACCAATTCTCCATCTTTGAAGAATAGGGGAGTGGGGACGCTCATCAATTCGTACTTTTGAGCGGTTTCTTTTTTCATCTATATCGACTTTTACGATCTTCATTCGATCTTCCTCTTCATCAGCGATCTCTTCCAATACAGGGGCGATCATTTTACGAGGACTACGATACTAATCGCTTATGTCTTGATCGAACGTTTTATCTGCTGCATTTTGGAATAGCTATATTCTATCCCTCCTAGTATCATTATAACTACTAAATTAATGTTTAGTGGTTAGAATGATACGGTATGTCATAATAGGTGTCAACCAGACCACATGTAAGGTAGTATGTTTATGCAAATCGAAGCGTTATATTCTCACGTAGTGGCTATATGCGTTTTCCCTACACCAGTTGGGCCTGGAAGAATAATGTTCTCACCATAATGTAAGCTTTCCTTAAACCTTGTGCCATCCGTACCTTCCAAAATTGGCAGGCGGAAATCATGAACAATTTCCTTTTTGATTACAATAATGACTTTGTGGAAGAATTGAATATCCAGACAAAAGTACTTATACGAAACATCTTTGGTTATCATCGGCGCGATCAGTTACAAGCCCATACACTGGTACATGTAGAGAATGACCCTACAATCCCCAGATTTGAAATGAGACCAATAAAAAAGACGCCCTTAAAAGGACGTCTTTTCGTATATTTGCGGCAAGAGACAGCACTCCACATAGTGCTTTGCCAAAAGGCGTGTCAATCTTGTCTTATGCAAATCAGCTCATCGCGAAATTTAGCATAACATATATTCAGGAAAAAGGGTAGGGCCTCGGAAATGTTTTGTTGGTCATAGTTTTCCTGTTTTTCAGCCTGTACTATGTCTTTTAGGTTTATTGGAACTCCGAGAATAAAAAAGCCGCACTCTAAAAATCAGGGCGCGGCTGAAACCTAATCAGTAGCAGACTGCCTCATCCAGATACACAATGTCAGTATCACGAGCGTCCGTAAGAGTAGCTGAATGATTTTCCGGATTGAACCATTTGCCGTACTTTATTTAAACGAAGCGAATCATATTTATCCAGGGCCTTCACTGCCGCATCTCCCTTTACACCTTTCGCAACACACTTACCTAATTCAGCAGCATCCTGCAGTGATTCGTTAAAGCCACTGGCGGTTATCGGTGCCGGCACATGGGCAGCATCGCCAATCAAAGCAATCCGTTCCTTGCCCAGATTGTCGGGGATGTATTCATTTATTGGTATGCCGGTGAGATTACGCGTTCGAAGAGCTTGTAGCGTTGCAGATACCCACGGTTCAGGCCATTTTGCATAAGCTTGTTCACTGAGTTTCTCCAGCGTCTCTTCCGGAATATCCGCTCCCTTAAGCGAATGATGCACGTTCACCAAAGCTAAAATTTCATACTTTCCCATCTTCAAATAAGAAGGGCAGCAGTCGCTATTGGTTTATTAGATAACCACGTCCTTTAATGGAAGTATGCAAGGTTGCTAAATGGAAATAAAGTGCCCAGTTTAAAGCAATATCTTTACTATTCGTCTTTTTTTGCGGTCTTCAAATTTATCTAAAGTGGTGGTCTTCATAGTCTCTAATTAACTCAATTGAAAATGAAATAGATAGAAGGAAATGAATTCTGTTTAGTTCGATGTATAGATGTATAAAGAAAGTTGTGTTAATATAGTAATAACAATAATAACTATATTGACAAGAGGTTAAGGTATTTCTTTTCTTGTCTAACGTAGGAAGGAGCGCTGAGGAAATGAGCGTAAAGAAAATAGATAAGAAAAATTACACCCGTAAAGTGAGCCAAGTTGGAAATAGCCTTTCCTTTAACCTTCCTAAAGAACTCACAGACTTGCTTGAGATTACAAAAGGGGAGGAACTTCAAATAACTTATAATGAAGATGAAGGTGAAATCGTAGTTAAAAAAACTAACTGGGTTCCAGAGGGGATTCGTCCAGAAATGTTGAAAGCTATGAACAGAGCCGTCGGTAAATATGATCAGGCACTTCGTAACTTAAAAGACAGGTAAGGTGGTTTTGTTTAAAGAATGAGCTATTTAAATGAAGAAGAAATAGAGTTCTTACATTACACTATTATGGAGTATTACGAAGACTCTGAGCAGGCTGGTGTAAAATCAATCGAAGCCTTTAAAGCAATGGTGGAAAGACCAAAAACGGAATTATTCGGTAAAGAACAATTCCCTACTATCTTTCAAAAGGCTTGCTGTTACTTTCATTCAATTGTGAGAGGTGGTCATATTTTCCATAATGGAAACAAAAGGACTGCTCTTACGGTTCTTGAGACTTATTTGAACATGAATGGCTACGAGCTTGCTTTCTCCAATAATCAAGCTGAGGATTTCGCCGTTTACGTTGCTACAGACGATAAGTTTAAGACGAATGAATGTATTGATTTGCTACTGGAAGAGCTATATGACTTTATTGAGCCGATGTATGGCAAGTTATAATCATGTGGTGCAATCAAAATATACAATCGAGAAAAAACGAGGAGGAGCTGCTTAGAAACAGTTCTTCCTCGCTTTGGTTGTGTGCCCGGCGTGAGTATAAAATTTATGCTCCAGTCCCGAACAGCGAAGGTCGTTGTAACTGTTAATCGAAGACGTGAGGTGGAATCTGTAGGAAGCCGTAGGTAAAATTCTGGACTGACGGAAAGAAACTGGATATAAAGCTGGGCCGAAATAGACGAGTTTGCCAAACACAACGAAGTCCGGTTCTGCCCGAATTTCTAAACACAGCAGTTTCACGGGAGGAAAGTTATAGATCTTACCCGGAGAGGTCTTATAAGGGATCCCGCCGCTAAATGTCGGAATAATAGTAATTTTACGTATTTTCGGAAGCATCTTCAATTTTGTCCGAGATGCTTTATACTGAAAACTATGGCAATAGATAAAAACGTTTTCAGCAGGAATACTCACTTCCGGTTTTATCTATATAACAAGAGAGGGGGAAATAGAATTGGCTGAAAAACGCCAGGGAATGTTTCAAAAAGGTTTGGATGGTATTGAATACATAGGAAACAAGCTGCCCCATCCGATTACGCTGTTTGCGATTCTGGCACTACTGGTGGTCGTGCTGTCTGCGATCGTTTCCAGTTTCGGGCTAAGTGTCGAGCATCCCGGGGAAGAAGGGAAGATGGTTGAAGTAAACAACCTTCTCAGTGCGGATGGTATTGAATATATTTTCTCCAGTATGACTGAGAACTTTATCGGGTTTGCTCCGTTAGGGGTTGTGCTGGTGACGATGCTCGGGATCGGAATAGCCGAGAGAACAGGGTTAATCAGTGCATGCCTGCGCGGCTTTGTGCTGTCTGTACCAAAATCATTGATCACGTATGGTCTTGTATTCGCAGGTATCATGTCCAGTGTCGCTTCTGATGCCGGTTATGTAGTGCTACCGCCACTCGGTGCCGTCATTTTCGCAGCGCTCGGCCGTCACCCGTTAGCGGGACTCGCCGGAGCATTTGCCGGTGTGTCTGCAGGGTTCAGTGCCAACCTGTTCTTATCTGCGACGGATCCCTTACTGGGAGAGTTGACGATCGATGCTGCTGCTATTATCGATCCTGCTTACGCGGAGACTATGAACATAGCGATGAACTACTACTTCATCTTCGTTTCCGTATTCCTGCTGACATTTGTAGGGGGATGGGTTACGGAGAAAATCGTCGAACCTCGACTCGGAGAGTATAAAGGCGAGTTCCGCGAAAAATTGGAAGGACTGGATGCTGCAGAAAAGAAAGGGCTTCTTTGGGCAGGTATCTCTGTCGTTATAGCGACCGTACTTATCGCTCTATTGATTCTTCCATCCGGAGCTCCTTTAAGAGGGGAAGATGGGGGCATTATACGGTCACCGTTCATGAGCTCACTCGTGCCGGTCATCACTATTCTGTTCTTTATTCCCGGAGTCTTTTACGGTATTGCCGTCAAAAACATCAAGAATGATAAAGACGTCGCCAATCAGCTGTCCGAAACGATGGCTTCCATGGGGATGTTCATTGTACTTGCTTTCACTGCCGGTCAATTCGTAGCCTACTTTTCGGAAACGAATATGGGGCTTGTGATCGGTGTGTACGGAGCGGAGTTATTGGGATCGGCCAACTTATCAGGGATTCCGCTAATCTTAGGATTTATTCTGGTAGCCGCTTTTATCAACCTGTTTATAGGAAGTGCGTCTGCAAAATGGGCAATGATGGCACCGGTATTTGTACCGATCCTGATGCAGCTCGGCTATTCACCTGAATTGACGCAGATGGCCTATCGTGTGGCAGATTCCACAACGAACATCATAACGCCTCTGATGACTTATTTCGCTATCATCATTGCGTTCGCTCAGAAATACGATAAAAACATGGGAATCGGGACGCTGATTTCTGTTATGTTCCCGTACACGATTTTCTTCCTTGTATCGTGGACCATCATGTTAATCGTCTGGATGCTGCTTGGCATAGACCTCGGACCAGGTTCTCCCATCCATTATTAGTGGGTCTAGCGAACAGTGAAAGATTATTTGAGCCATAGTCATCAAAAACCTCCGATTAGGTAGTGACCCCAAAAAGCTAGAGTATTTATTAGGAAGCTGATTGGCTGGTTTGAGTCCGGTATTGAATGGGACTCAAACCAGCTAATTTTGCTTTTATACGATCATGGTTGTAGTAATTG
>NZ_FTOK01000016.1:0-20863 GCF_900156705.1 Salimicrobium salexigens
CCTCCTCTTTCTCCGTTAAAAAATCTACCAATTAAGTATAACGGAGGGGAGGTAATGAGTGAGCAAAAAGTGTTCAATTCTGCTGATCGGAAAGTGTCCACTTTAGTCTAGCAGTTACAAAGGTTAAATATTAAATTATAAGGGAATTTGATTAATATTAAAGATATTTTAAAAGGAGGAATAATATGGAGCCTCGAATTAAAAAAATAGGATCATTTATACTTTTATTTGGATTAGTATTGTTTATTTTGAGTCTTCAAATAAAATCAAATCTTCTTTATACGCCTTACATTCTTTTGATTATAGGTTTCAGTATGCTGGCTTACTCAGCTATTAATACAAGAGAAGAAAAGAGTGTTTTATGTAGAATGGGATTACATAAATTTGAAATGATTGGGTGGGATGATGAAATAAACTCGAGGTCTATATATAAATGTAAAAGGTGTAGAGTAAAAAAGAAAGTATTCAGAGGTGTTTAAGAATAGTCTTTAATTCGAAGAAGAATATTTGGTGGATTATACAGAACTATACTAGGGGTAGTACCAACATTTTACCGTAAAACTCACGCTAAGCTATTTTTTAACATAAAAACCCCAGAATCCTGTACGCTAACGAATTCTGGGGTTACCTATCAAATGTTTAGAGGTCTTAATGTTTTTGTCAGATTCTTAAGGTCAAACGTATAATGTTTATGGCAGTATGAAATTGGGTTTTATTCATTTTTGGTGAGAAGCAGCGTGTTCCTTTTTCAATGAAAAAAGATTTTTTCAGCTTACTGAATTCGGTAAAGCATACGCACACATAATAGTGGGAAACTGGCTCTCCCGTAGAGAAGGCGTTTCATCATTTTCAATCGATTTATTTGCCCTTCGACATATCCATTACTATCTTCGTTCATGAAGGCATGCAACGTTGGTTGAAAGTCTGTAAGCAATCTCGTGATAAACGTCTTTGTGAAAGGATCCTCTCTATGTTTTTCGAATAGAATAAGAGACTGGAACCCTTCGGCATCTCTGGAGGTAATAGCGGTACGGAAGGAAGTTAGAAAAGCATAAAAGGGACCCAACACAGGATACCTTTCCAGTATCTCATTGATGACCATTCTCTTTTCCTTTTCTTCCAAAGGACTTTGCCACAGAAGTTTCCGGATATACTTCCTCGAGTAATAGTGGTGAGCTTGTAACGTTTGACCACGTTTCTTTTTCTTGCGTGTATCAGTGACAAATACTCGAACAGCACCATAGGTGCCTTTATAATTATGTTGTTCCGTTAGCTTAGCGTGAATGTTCTTTATACTCATCCCTTTTTCAATCATTTCAATCACGCGCTCTTCACAAGCATCCAGGGGTTTTGGACGCTTTGATCGATAGGGCGAAGGAGGTTCCGACGCTGTCTGGAGTTACGTAGTACCTCTTGCCATTCCCCTGCTGTTATTCCAGGCCAACATCAAAAAGATCTGGCAGGAAAGCAGGCGGATGCTGGCAATTTTTCTTCTTAGCACTATCGGTACAGTGGCCGGCACCATTCTTTCATTTATGTTGCTGAAAGATGTGATTCCGCATCTGGACAAAATCGGTGCGATGATGGCAGGTTCCTATACGGGCGGCGGCGTGAACTTCGCAGCCATGTCCGCTAAATTCGAAGCTCCCGGCGATCTCGTGTCGGCCACGGTCGTGGCTGATAATGCCATGATGGCTCTTTTCTTCTTTGTCCTGATGGGGATCCCTGCTGTTAACTTCTTTAGAAAGAACTATAAAACGCCTCACATGGAAGAAGTCGAGAAAAATGCCACCGGGGATGACGAAACCCAGGCGGCCTCTTTCTGGAAACGAAAAGAGATTTCTTTGAAAGACATCGCTTCCAGTATTGCGACGGCATTCGTCCTCGTCGCCGTCTCGTTCCAGTTGGCGGACTTCTTTGCTGGAGTTATCCCGAACGGGGAAAACGCAAATATATTTTATGATTTGCTCAGAGGCATTATTGGTGATCAGTATCTCATGCTTACTACGTTGACCGTCATCGCCGTGCTTCTGGCTCCCGATTATTTCGAAAATCTTCAAGGGACCCAGGAGCTCGGAACGTTCCTGATTTATTTATTTTTCGTAGTCATCGGAGTACCGGCTTCCATCGCGCTGGTGGTCACAACCTCGCCGCTCCTACTCATTTTCGTACTCATTATTGTATTAATGAACCTGTTCTTCTCCCTCATACTTGGAAAACTGTTCAAGTTCAACCTGGAGGAGATACTGCTTGCCAGCAACGCCAACCTCGGAGGCCCGACAACAGCTGCAGCAATGGCAATCGCCAAAGGCTGGAACAGACTAATCGTTCCTATTCTGCTCGTCGGTACCCTCGGCTATATTGTCGGAAATTACATCGGTACAGGGCTTGGCGCCTTGTTTCAGACATTATTGTAAACCTCCAGCTCTCATTAATGAATAACCTATAAAGTCTTTCTATATCAGTAAAGAAATCTAACGACTGGAATAAGAGCCGAAAAAACTCTTGAATGAATGGAGCGCTGCGGCACGATTCACAGCTGCTATAGAAGTTGTTATTGGAATCCCTTTAGGACATACCTTTACACAGTTCTGGGAATTTCCACACCCTTGAAGCCCGCCTTTACCCATAAAGGCTTCCGTACGTTCATCTTTATCCATTTCACCTGTGGGGTGAACATTTTTTAAACGAATTTGTGAAAAAACGAACGGTCCGAGAAAATCGCTCTTGTCGTTAACGTTGGGGCATGCATCCTGGCAAACTCCACAAGTAAAACATTTGGAAAGTTCATATGCCATTTCCCGTTTGTTTTCATCCATTCGTGGACCAGGACCAATATCGTACGTACCATCAATAGGGATCCACGCTTTTATTTTCTTTAGTGCGTCAAACATTTTTTCTCTGTCAATAACGAGATCTCTCACAACGGGGTAGGTTCTCATGGGACGTAATGTAATTGGATGCTCCAGTTGATCAACCAAAGTAGTACAGGCCTGGCGTGGTGTTCCGTTTATCACCATGGAACAGACACCACATACTTCTTCCAGACAACTCATTTCCCACTGGACAGGAGTCGTTTTTCTCCCGTCCTTCGTTACGGGATTCTTTTGGGTATGCATCAGGGCAGTAATGACATTCATATTAGGACGGTACGGTACGGCAAACTCTTCTTCATAAGGGGCGGAATCAGGATCGTCTTGTCTCTCGATAATCAGGGTTATCTCTTCCATTTTCTCTCCTCCTCATTTATAAAGCTTGTTCTGCTATGAAGGTGTAACTTCAGAATCCTTTACTATTGAAAATTCCTATTCTCTCAAAGAATTCCGTACCCTTGCGTTCAACTGTCCTGTAATGCTTTTATGTTCTTATTATTATAGTAACAAATTCCAGTGAATAAGTCTGATTTTTTTGTCTAATCAGACTTTTACGAAGAGGTTATCATTCGCTGAATCAATATACTTAATTTCTTCCTATAAAAAAACTTCATAAAAAACACACTAAATTATACGTGGATAATTTAGTGTGTTCGTCCACTTTACTTCTGAGCGAGAAGGGATCAACCAAGTTTTCCCTCATTAATTCCCGTAATGGGGTCCAACGCCCTGCTCTCCCTGTAATTCAAGCAGCTGGGACACAGTAACCATCTGATACCCATGCTCTTCCAGTGAATCCAGCAGTTGCGGCAGCGCATCGGCTGTCGATGAATGAATGTCGTGCAGCAATACGATGGACCCTTCCGTAACATTGGACATCACTTTCTCATTCACTGCCTGAGCATCACGGCTCTTCCAGTCAAGGGAATCTACGGACCACATAACCATCGACTGCCCCAGTTCCGAGTTGACCTGCTCCACGTCCCCGTTGGACGCCCCGTACGGAGGACGTAATAAAGAGGGAGCGTGACCAATAGCGTCTTCGATGATACTTCTCGATCCCTGCATCTCTTCACGTACCTCCTCTCTCCCGAGCACCGTAAGATCCTGATGGTTCATCGTGTGGTTCCCGATTTCATGGCCTTCTTCCTCCACTCTGTTGGCAAGCGACGGGTAATATTCCACCTGACTTCCCAGCATGAAAAAGGTCGCTTTGGCCCCATGCTTGTCCAGTGTATCAAGAATGCGCGGTGTCACATCGGGGTGGGGACCGTCATCAAATGTCAGTGCAACATATTTTCCATCCGGATCAAGTTCCGCTTTCTCATCTGAATGCTCTGTCTCTTCCTTACGTTTTTCCTTCTCGGGAGTTGTCACATCCAGCCGATCCGCAAAATCATCCTGCAGATATGGTTTGATTTCCTCCATCGGAATTTCCGCTTTGACCGAACCTGCTGCACCCGCCGCAATTTCATATTCATCAAAGTAAAAAATCACGTGATCCTGGCTGATGGACCACTTCCATTTGTCAGGGTTCTTCAAAGCGTCCTGTACCATATCTTCGAAGAGGTAAGGGCTGACTTCATCATTATTGGAAAGCGACTCCCTGACCAGATGTTGGATATTTCCGATCGTTTCTTCATTTAACCGGAAAACATCTTCAAGCTGCACATGCCTCTCCTTATTCAGGTCGATGACGAAGGACTTCGTTTTCGTCATACCGTTTGCCCCGCCTGTAATCTGATAGGACTCGAATTCGAGTGTGTAAAGCTTGTCAGCTATTTCTTCCGTCTCCACCTGAATGTTCAAGTGGGCACGAAAACCGTTTTCCTCAAGGGTACGTTTCGATTTTTGTACTTCACTGGTGAATTCTTTCTTCTGGGCCTCCACCCATTCGTTTATCGGTTTATTAGCCTGTTCATGTTCCGTGTAAGGAAGACTGACCGATGAAGTATACAAGGCCGTTTCTTCCGTCTTCGTTTCAATGTTCAGACCCGGGTAGACGCTGGAGTCCTCGACTTCCTTCTCCGGACCATTTTTTTCTGAGTCCCCTTCAAAAGCCTGACTGAGCAACTGATTCATTCCAAAAGTAACCCCGACAAGCAATAGAATAATTACAATCCAACCTGGCAATTTAATACGTTTCATCATGGCAACTCATTTCCTCTGCTAATTTTTTCAAATATATATTACCATAGAAATGAGTTTTGTAACAAAAAAGTTACATACCCTGGTGCGGCGGCGCGCTTAACAGGACACGTCTTTTCCCTTCCTCCAGGCCTCGATAGTCGCTCTCACAAATTCTTCAAGGCCACTCTCGTTCAAATCGACCGATTTCTTAATGCGGATGCATCCTTTTCCATAATCCAGATCTTTCAAAGACTGTGTGGCTCCCGTGATTTTTTTGATATCTCCTACGTAAAGACTTACATACGATTTCTGGGCATTTAAATGAAAAACAACGGATGATTCCAATCCGAAGCTCAGCATTTTGTATTGGATGCCCTCCTTCAGTTCCGGACCATGCATTAAAATATATTCTCTTACTTTCAATAATTTTTCTTTTCTCCAGTCTTCCTCGATCGCTTTGTAGTAGTCCTCCGGGGTTTCAACATCATGTTGCATGATTGTTCCTCCTTTCTATTCATGATCAATCGATTCATTTGTTTATGTAATACGTTGTCACGGATGCTTGAGATTTCTAGTGAACCTCCTTAATCCCCTCACTCTTTTACCGGACCAAAACTGTGTGCTGATTTTTCCATTGTTAAGACTAATCATGCACTATTCCTTCTATAGCAGCTTCAAAGCTTATGTTTCTTTCTTCTTCCACATATAATAGTTGTAAACGAATTGAATAATTAATACCATAAGCAAAAA
The DNA here is from genome assembly GCF_900156705.1 of Salimicrobium salexigens. Taxonomy (NCBI): domain Bacteria; kingdom Bacillati; phylum Bacillota; class Bacilli; order Caryophanales; family Bacillaceae; genus Salimicrobium; species Salimicrobium salexigens. Next base: position 5,754 of record NZ_FTOK01000016.1, read on the forward strand.
TGACGCGACCATTATTTTTGTAAACAAATCTAAGTCCGGGAGGTATAATACCCCGGTAATAGCTAATAGCATAAAGGGCGAGGTCATTAATGTTCTTATCATTTTTCTCCTATAAGATAAACTGAAATAATTTACTTTAAACCCCTCATCGACTTTCTGCTTATTTTTATAAGCAAAAGAGAACATGGTTATCACAACTACGGTCGAGATTATTGGAATTATGATATTCATCAAAGTTACCTCCTTTTACCACGCCCTGGTCACCTCTCTGTTTAATCAGCTGATCTTTTTAAGTATTTTTTACTAAATCCATTATTAAACTGAATATTCCTGCAACTGAAAAAAATACTCCAAATATATACAAATCAGGATAATCAGCTATTACTAAATACCCTCCATATATAATAATCACAATTGATAAAAATACATTTAAGTAATCTATTTCCTGCATGCATACCTCACCCCAATTAAAACAACTGCAAGACCCTAGCCTGTAAATAGGAAATGAACCCGATATAAAACCCGGTATTTTATGCTGACATACCCTTCCGTTCCACTCCATGCATTGACTATATCCTCTTACATAAATCCTTCGCCTTATTGGACTCTTTTTATTACATACGATTCCAACTTAGTTCCGTTTCGAAATAGTACAGAATGTTTCGATTTTGCATTCTGCATTCACTTCCTATAATAAAAAAAGCGATCGTTCGCATTGAACCATCGCCTCATCCGTATGATAAGTTGTTATAAACAAAGCGTGTCCCGGCTGTAAGCCACATCGTTCCTGCACGATTAACACTTATCCCGTACAAAAGAGACAAACTTTTCGGACTACGCTTCATCCTTCTGTTTTTTAGCTGCCTTGTCACGTGAAGGCTTCATATACTTAATGTTGTAGTACCTGTCGGCGCCCAGGCCACCCTCATTGATCATCGTCGAGATCTCTTTTGTTCGGGTCTGTTTTTTCTTGTTTACAGTGAATTTTTTCTGTTTGTCCATTAGTTCGCCCTCCTTTCCAATCGTTTTCTTCACTTATATAATACCATGATTCAGCAAATATGTCTGAATATTCGATTTATTAAGACGTGTTATCTCCTCACTTAATTCATAAAGAAAAACCCTTTTCCCCAAGCAAGCTAAGCTATAGAGAAAGGGTCTTCTATATGTTCGCCGGAAAGATCTATATATCCTTAAACATCTCCTCCACTTTCTGATGTCTATACCTGAATATTTCCTCCAGCTTCTTCCTTATACTCAATCGATGAGCTATTCTGCCGGCTTTAGAGAAAGGAAGTGCGTAGTGAACAATATCCGTCATCTCCACACCGTTTTCCACCTTTTTAAAATGATGCTGGTGATGCCAGAACTGGAATGGACCATGACGCTGTTCATCCACGAACATCTTATTCTCCTCCACATGAGTGATTTCCGTCATCCAGCTGAGTGTAATCCCGAGCACCGGCTGCAGATGATATGTTGCAATCATTCCGGGATACATATGTTCAGGGAGCTCCCCGGTGACTTCAAATTTCATCCATGGGGGAGTAATTCTTGATAAGTTTCCTGCACTTGAAAAGAACGACCACGCCTCACTTAAGCTGATTGGAAGCTGCTGAGTTCTTTCTATCTTATATATTTTCAATAGCTTTCACCTCTGAATAGTCCTTTCCTCTTTTTATTGCAAGTTAATCCCTGTTCCTTCTCTACTTTTTGAAAAATGATTATTGTAGCTAATTTCACTTCTAAAAATACAATTAAAATTTCAGAAAATGAAATTAAGTACCAAAAAACCTATTAATATTGAAATTATATTTCATTAAACCTATCATATATCTATGAAAGCGTTAACAAATAACGCAGGAGGTGATTATACTGGAAGGTATTCTATACAAAGTACGAGAATCACTGAACTACGTTAAACCTTCTGAAGGAGCAGTAGCCAGGTATATTTTGAAAAACCCGGAAACTACGGTAACTATGTCTGTAAAACAGCTTGCCGAAGCCAGCTTCGCCAGCCCGTCAGCTGTTATGCGATACTGTCAGACCCTCGGGTACAAGGGCTTCAAAGAATTCAAATTGAAACTATCCGGCGATCTTACAGTAATCGATTTGCACAACTTGGAACAGGAAACACTAACCCCTGAAGATCCTGTCAATAAAATGATGGCGGTCATAACCAACACTAATATCCAATCACTGTACAGTTCCCTGCAATTGATTCAGAAAGACCAGTTTGAAGCTGCCTCCAAGTATTTAATCAACGCACAAAAAATCGATTTTTATGGTATAGGAGCTAGTCTACTAATCGCATTTGATGCCGTTCAGAAATTTATGCGCATAAATAAATCATGTACAGCTTATAGTGATTTTCATATGCAAAAAGTTTCTGCTGTTAATCTGAATGAAGAAGATGTAGCCGTTGCCATCTCTTATTCGGGAGAAACACAGGAAGTCATCAATTGTGTCAAAATTGCACAGTCCAAAGGGGCAAAAGTGATCGCAATAACGAAATATGCCAACTCTTCTTTAAGCAATCTGGCAGACGCTGTCTTATACGTAGCAGCCCAGGAAGATGAATTCCGAAGCGCTGCCATGTCTTCGCGTATAGCATCTCTGAATGTAATCGATATGCTCTACACAGCTTGCGCTTACGAAAATTATGACAAATCACTGGAATATCTTAACGAAACCTATGCCATTATACGGAGAAGTAACAAGGAGGAAAACGAACGTGACTGAACAAAAGACCACAGAGGCACGGAACCATAGAACAATGAACCTTGACAGTATGAGTACAGGAGAAATATTACGCGTAATGAATGAAGAAGATAAAACGGTTCCTGATGCAGTAAATAGGGAGTTAAACCAAATCGAAAAAGCCGCGCAGGCTGTTATCGATTCATTTAATAAAGGAGGGAAACTTGTTTATGTCGGCGCAGGTACAAGCGGGCGCCTGGGGGTGTTAGACGCGGCCGAGTGTCCACCCACTTTCGGAACAGATCCCGATAAAGTTCAAAGTCTCATTGCGGGCGGGGAAGCCGCTATGACTGAGTCCATTGAAGGCGCGGAAGACGATCCCGAACAAGCCAGAGCAGATCTGAGAGAGATAGAACTAAACGAAAACGACACTGTAATCGCTTTGGCTGCAAGCGGCCAGACTCCTTACTGCATCGGCGGTTTGGAGTATAGTAACACAGTAGGAGCAAACACAGCGGCTATAAGTTGCAACAAAAATTCTGAAATAAGTGAGTACGTCGACATCCCCATCGAAATTGAAGTAGGCCCTGAAGTTTTAACCGGCTCCACCCGATTAAAAGCGGGGACGGCACAAAAGATGGCGCTGAATATGATTTCGACAAGTTCTATGATTGGAATCGGTAAGGTCTTTCAAAACCTGATGGTGGATGTACAGCCGACCAATGAAAAACTTAGGAAAAGAGCTAAAGGTATTGTAGCTCGTGCGGCTGAAACCGACGAAGAAACAGCCTCCACATATTTGGAACGAGCACACCAGCAGCCAAAAATTGCGATTATCATGCTCAAGTTAAACTGCAGTTATGAAGAAGCACAAACACATCTCACTGAATCAAATGGATTTGTTCAGGAAGCAATTAAACTGGTCGACAAGGAGAGTGCAAGGCTTGAATAACAAAGAACTGGCAAAAATTATTGTTCAAAATTTGGGTGGAGAAAGAAATATTGCGAACCTCACTAATTGTATTACACGTTTACGTATCGATCTAAAATCAAGAAATAATATCGATCTTGAAGCGATCAAGGGTTACGATGAAGTACTGAGTGTTATTGACCAGGGTACCATTCAAATTGTTCTTGGACCAGGGAAGGTAACAAAAGTCGCTAACGAGATACACGAAAGTACAAACATCACCGTTGATGTCGAGGGAGAAGACGACAGCAGTGAATTCGATCTTACCGAAGATACAAAAGCTTCCTATAAAGCAAAACAAACTTCAAGCTTCCAGCAACTCTTCAGGCATATCGGGAATATTTTCGTCCCTATTGTACCCGGGCTTGTTGCCTCCGGGTTAATGCTGGGAATCGCCAACCTGATTTTGAACATGGCAGACGCCGGATTAATTAACCAGTCCGTCCTCGACTCCGACTGGTATAATCTTCTCCAGTCGATAGGTGGGCTACTTTTTGGTTCTCTTGGCGTGTTTGTAGGTATCAACACGGCCCGTGAATTTGGCGGAACCATGGTTCTTGGCGGTATAGCAGGGCTGTTGATTTATGCTCCGGTACTCGGCGATATCGGCACCTTAAGTCTATTCGGACTCGGTTTAAGTATAAATACCGGGCTCGGTGGCCTGTTGGGCGTTATCATAGCCGCTTATCTATTCACGAAGATCGAAAAATTTGCCCGTAACCGTGTCCATGACAGTTTAGACCTGGTTTTGACACCACTTATTACAGTCATGGTCGGAGCACTTGCTACGATTATCGTTATTCAGCCTGTTGCCGGAATATTAATGAAGGGTATTACATGGTTCCTTGTGGACATTATGCTTGAAACTGGCGGTGTATTTGGTGGATTTATACTTTCTGCCACATTCCTGCCTCTCGTAACAGTAGGCATGCACCAGGGTCTAATACCTGTGCACTTGGAATTGATTGAACAGTTCGGTTCCACTACGCTGCTTCCGATTCTTGCTATGGCAGGAGGCGGACAAGTTGGTGCAATGTTTGCCATTTATCTAAAAACAAAAAGTAAGCGTTTGAAGAATACGGTTGCAAGTGTCACTCCTGTCGGTATTCTGGGTATTGGAGAGCCATTGATATACGGAGTAACACTACCGCTTGGCCGTCCATTTATAACAGCCAGTCTTGGTGCCGGTTTTGGAGGTGCATTTCTCTCTTTCTTCAACGTCGGTGCTATAACCGTCGGGCCTTCAGGCATCGTAATGATTCCATTAATCGCGGACAATAAATATCTGTTGTATACTGTAGGACTGATTATTTCTTATGTCGGTGGTTTCGCTTTGACGTATCTGTTCGGCTTTAAAGAAGAGATGGTCAACAAACTTTATGGAGAATCTCCCGAGCAGCCAAAACAGAAAGGTACGGCTGAAACAATGCAGAGTGATAACAGTAAGGAAGAAACCCAAATCAAAAGTCCTATGACCGGTGCGTTGCTCCCTCTAAATGAATTGTCGGATGAAGTCTTCGCCAATGAACTGGTCGGTAAAGGTATCGCCATCCACCCCGAGGAAGGGAAACTTTACGCTCCAGTGGCCGGTACCATTTCGACTATTTATCCAACGGGTCATGCCGTTGGTATAACAGCCACGGATGGAGCAGAAATATTGCTTCACGTCGGTTTAGATACTGTAAAAATAAAAGATGAAGTATTCAACCTTCATGTCTCTCAGAATGACTATGTAGAAGCAGGACAATTATTGTGCACGTTCGATATCGAAGCAATTACCAGTCAGGGGTACGACATCACATCACCGATTGTCGTTACTAATTCTAATAACTACGCAGCAATTACCCCAGTGGAAGTGAAACGTGTGGAAGCAGGTAAAGAATTGCTGGAATTAAAATGACTTATAGCACCCAATTGTGAAAGTCTTTCATCTCCCCGGCTGAACAAAAATGATGAACTCGATTCTGCTTATCAAATCACCCCGAAAAAAGACACTTTTTCTTCGTGTCTATTTTTCGGGGTGTAGTTCGTAAAACGGAGGTGACTTTAAAAGATATTGAGCGGGAGACACTTCTATTGACCGAAACAGGATGTTCCTATCGCAATCTTCTGGCACAGTCTTGTCACAGCTCACAGGTTTATCCTGCCCATAAAATCGAATTTGGAAGTATTGAGGCGATTAAACAGTGTGTAATCGCAGGGCTCGGAATTAGCGCTCTCCCCACAATGGTAGTGGAAGAAGACCTTAGAGAGAATAGATTAGTGGAATTAAATTGGAAAAGTGACATCCCTCCCATCTTTACTCGAGTTGCGTGGCATAAAGATAAATGGCTGTCTCCACCATTGCAATCTTTCATAGAATTAACCAAAACTACATTAAAAAACACGTCTAACGAATAACTGAAAAAAACGAACACCCTTCACCGGTGTCCGTTCAACTCATCGTTACACTGCTCATAAAACCAAAGTATAAACTTACTATCATCATTAAACTTACAAAGAAAGTTCCAGCCACAGAATTCCGCTTGACCATCATCCCTGCAAACAGAAGGAAAACAAAGGCTAAGCCCACTAGGGAAATACTGATCACATTCGGCGCGATAGTCAGGGGACCGACTCCATCCACTGTGGTAAACATACGGAAAAGGGCAGAGGGTTCCTGGTCTTTTAGCGTTTGCGTTATGTTGTGAGGCGTTTCCTGTTCCGTCATGTAACCTGTGATCGTGTAAATGGAAACAATGAGAAGACTTTCCGCTTTCCACCAGCTTTTAGGAGAAAAGTTTTTATTCTCCCCTACTAAACGTTTGATAAGAAAGCCATTAACGAAAGCAAACAGCAGGAGAACGATGAACAGAAGATGTTTGACCAGCAGTGCCTGTCCGTAGGAGAGCATCCAGGAACCTACGATGCTCTCCGTCAATGTCAGACTCATAGCGACTCCCGTCACTACAATCCATACCATGCACCCTATCGCTACCTTCGTGAACCAGTCGACAAAGTAGTCCCACCGGTCTTCTTTGCCGGACAGAAAACTCATAACGAGCAGAATACCCGACCATACTCCCACCGCGATGAAATGAATCGTGTGGAAAAGTGCTCCCTGAGCAGAATTGATACTCGCGGAGTGTCCCGTAACACTCTGAATGAGAATCATCCCGACAATAAATAGTAAGCTGAATGAGTATACGACTTTTGGTCTTCGAATCGTCTTGAGTACAACCACCTGGAGGATAGACAAGCCCAACAGAAGAAGCCACGCCTGCCCTCCTTTTAACTGCGTAAGCACATGGAAAAAACTGGACAGAAAGCCTCCTTCCCGGTATTCCTGAAGACTGAACGACAGCTCTATAACTGGATACAGGGCTAAAACAGGTACAGCTAATGCGAAGAGCGCCCACGTATTTCTGCGATGAGCCAGCTCTTCATTGAACATGGAGAGAAGGCTGGCGCCAATAAGAATGGAGAGACAGGCGTAGAGCCCTCCATTCGTTAAAGCATAGATCATGCTTTTTTCCTTAAGCTAAAGAATACGGCTATGGCAGTAAGTAAAATCCCGAAGACGATGACCGGTACAACCCAGCCGCCGGAGTCACTTTCTTCGTTCGATGCTTTCGTCTGCTGTTCCGTAGATTCTTGTTCTGTTTGCTCCTCTGTGGAATCTTGTTTTTCAGTCTCAGAGGTTTCATTTCCCTCTGTTTCCGTATCTCCTTCAGATGTAGATGCCTCTTTTTCCGCTTCATATTCAAATAACAACTGGTTCTCCATCACGTGCCCGTCTTCACCGATGATGCTGTAAAAGACCTCAATCTCACCACTGCCGACACCTTCCGGAATAGTGAACTCCACAACATTTTCAGGGGAGTGGGTATACTCCTCTATCTCGAACTCTTTCCCTTCTTCATCTGTAACCATCAATGATGTAGGTTCCTGAACATTGGAGTCAAAGGTAAGTGTGACTCCCGGGTTTTCTGAGGTTAAGGAACTGCCTGTCTCAGGTTCCGAACTTTCAAGATGTGTATGGGCTCCTACCGTCGTCGGCAAAGCGAATGTAATCAGTAAACAAAACATAGCGATATATTTCATGGTCCAACTCTCCTTCTCTTTTATAAAGACTACGAATAAAAAGGAATAATGGTTCACTCCTTCTTCTAATTTAATCAAAACGGGAAGAGAAATAGCAGAGTATAAGATGGACAATTCAGTGAACAAACGTCCTAAAGTCGCCTTAGCAGAAAGATATGAGAATACAGGAGGAACCAATGCCTTCCCCTGACTTAAGGGGAGACACTTTGGGGTGGCCGCTCAGACTATTCCACTGATCTCCGAAAACATCGCTTTTGAAGAAACGGCTGCCCCGCTGACATCCAAGGTGCATATTGTTCAACCTTTCGACTCACAAAATAAAGAAAACAGCAATGGTCACCCATTACTGCTCTCCATCAGATTATTATTCAAGATTAGCATGTTTGCCGTACATCTTATCCGTGTCCAGCCCCTTTTTCTCCATGACTCTAAGAATTATAGCGTCGTAAAAGAGTAGCAGGGTCTGCTCAAACAGGGAGCCCATCGGCTGGATAGTCGAATAGTTGCTATCGCTTCTGTCCTTTGTGGCACCAGGCAGGGTGACCGTGAAATCAGCAATTTTGCCGATTGTGGACTCCGGAACCAGCGTAACAGCAGCGATGACTCCATCGATACTTCTTGCTTTTTCGGCGACAGAAACCAATCCCTTCGTTTCCCCCGAACCTGAACCGATGATCAGAATGTCATCGGCTTCAAAATTCGGTGTCACTGTCTCTCCTAAAACGTAAGCATCGATTCCCATGTGCATCAGTCGCATAGCGAAGGATTTTGCCATAAATCCGGATCTTCCGGCTCCGGTTACGAAAACCTTTCCGGCTGCCAGAATCTCCTCTGCTGCTCTTTCCGCTTCCTCATCCGGAATTACATCGGCGGAGTGCTGTAATTCCTGGATAATCTGTTGCAAAAATTCTGTAGTTCTCAAGCTGTAGACCCCTGACGGATCATTTCCTGCATTTTTGCAGCGACAGCTTTTTTATCTTCCTGACCGGCAATTCCGCCGCCTACGATGACGAGATCCGGCTGAACTTTGATTACCTCTTCCAGCTGATCCAGTTTAATTCCACCGGCGATGGCTGTCTTCGCATTTTTAACTACGTTTTTGATCGTCTGCAGGTCTTCGAAAGAGTTCTTTCCGACGGCCTGAAGATCGTAGCCCGTGTGTACGCAGATGTAGTCCACGTCCAGTTCATCAAGTTCTTTGGCACGCTTTTCTATATCCTTCACCGCGATCAGATCGACTAGTACTTCTTTCCCCTGGTTCCGCGCTTCTTCCACGGCCCCTTTGATGGACTCGTCTTCAGCCGCACCGAGTACTGTTACGATATCAGCATTCGCTTCGGATGCTTTTTGTACTTCATATGCTGCCGCATCCATCGTTTTCAGGTCAGCCAGTACTTCAAGATTCGGAAAAGCTTCTTTCATTTCCCGTACTGCTTTCAGTCCTTCTATTTTAATGATCGGGGTACCGATTTCCACCACATCAATGTGGTCTTCTACTTCTTTCACCAATTCCTTCGCTTCCGGGATATTTACAAGGTCCAGTGCTAATTGTAATTTCATTAAAAGTTCCTCCTGCTGTTAGTCTGATTTTTCTCCTGTATACAGAGAATGAATCTTTCTGCTTCACACGTAATAGTAAAGGGGAATCCTATTTTATGTAAGTAGGCACTTTTTTCTGATATAGTATCCTAAAGTAGACTAATGCGCTGAGAGAGGGATTGAATGATCACTAAAAATCTCAAAGGATTTTATCCTGAAAAAGAAATAACGTTGTCCGTGCTCGAGGGAAAGTGGAAGCTCACTCTTTTATGCCACCTCGGGTTGCAGGGGACGAAACGCTTCGGGGAGCTGAAACAACTGACACCCGGGATCACCCAGCAGATGCTGACGAACCAGCTCAAAGAATTGGAAGAAACCGGGCTCGTCCACCGGGAAGTGTATCGTGTGGTGCCGCCGAAAGTGGAATATTCCCTGACTGCGGAAGGGGAAAGTCTATTGCCTATTCTGGATATGCTGTATGAGTGGGGGAGTAACCACCCGGTACATGCGGACGCAGAGCAAAGCATGTATGCGGAGAAACTTCGGACCCTGTCTGTAATCGAAGGAAAATGGAAACTCATTATTTTGTGCCACGTCGGTTTGAAAGGGACGAAACGTTTCGGGGAACTGAGAAAACTGATCCCGTCCATCACGAAAAAAATGCTGGCGGCTCAGCTCAGAGAAATGGAAGAAGACGGGCTTATGCACCGGGAAGTGTATCCCGTCGTCCCTCCCAAAGTGGAGTATTCACTGACGGACCAGGGGATGAGTCTGTTTCCGATCTTGACGGCACTGGAAGATTGGGGCAGCCGCTATATAGCCCGCCATGGTGAGTCATAAAAATTGTCGCTTCGAGTGACAGGATTATTCATTTTTAAGGGAATAAAATAGTAAAGCATCTAACAATTCAAACATAAACTCCAAAAAACCTGTTGTTTCAGTACACAACAGGTTTTTTTATGTAATAGAATTCAAATACGTGAAACAGGTCACCGTTTTTCCGAAATTCAGTGACCGTCCTTCCTTTTTTCAGAATAGAAATGTAAACGCTTACTGTAATGAGTAGATTTATCGAACTAACAAGTTCTTTTGATTAAGTAAATGGTTTTCTGCATGCTCGTATTCCATGACAGCTCTCACTACTTCCCCACCAGAAAGAAAGAATATAACGATATACTGCGGGTGCAGAAACCCATACCACTCTGAAGGAGCGCTTGTTGAATTTATTGCAAATCCTGCTGAAATACTGAAGATGTCCCTTCTTTTAATCTTCCACCATTTTCTTCTCGAAAAGTTTATACGACGGGTTATGGTGCTACCCTGACAACATCTCATGGTCAATAACTTTCATATATTACAGGCATCTAATATCTATAATTAAACAAAAATTATTAGCCATCCATCTTCTGTGCAACGAGCATATATATAGATTCGGCCGGGAAAAATTTTTCTTTCACTTGGAATCCCGCCTCTTTCATTACCTTCTCCATTCCTTCCATGGTAATTCGCGGCGATTTCTCAGCGTTTCCTTCAGGCTGAATTTCCAAACAAATTAAATATCCTTCTTTTTCCAACACGCTATTCATTTGCTGTAGCAGCGGTTCCAAGGGCTGAATTTCATGCAGCACCAGAGAGGCAATGATCATATCGATAGAGCCAACCGGTAAACGAAGTGCATCCATATTTCCATGGACCGGGACAATATTCGCAACCTTTTCTTCCGAGGCTTTCTCCTTTATGATTTCCAGCATGTTCGAATCGATATCCAACGCATATACGTTCCCTTTGATTCTTTTTGCCGCAGGGATGGAAAAATAACCGGTTCCAGCTCCAAAGTCCAGTATGCTGTCCGATTCTTTTACAGGAACCATGTTCAGTAATTGATCCGGCGAGAATTCTTTTCTTCGTTCGGGACTTTCTAAATACGATACTTTTCCTTTATTGTGCTTGTCATATGAGCAATGCATATGAACCCTCCTTCACGGAACACTACTGATTCATCTTCAAGCTGAATTTTCTTCAACATCTTTTTTTCGCCAATTAAAAAGGTGACTTTATAATGGTTTTTGCATCGGGCCAAAGACTAAAGCAGCATTCAGTCCAGCCGGACCTCCGCCAATTACAGCACAATCTGATACCATCTATGCCACTCCTCCAAAATTCATTTAACTTTTTTCTTCTTTTTGTTTGGATTTAGCCTCTTTAGCAATATCGATTAAAAGCTTTGATTTCAGTTCATCTTTCATATTTTGTTCTGCCTTCCTCATAACGTTTTCAATCAAGCAGCCTTCATAGTGAATGGAGCAGTCGAATAAGTTTGTATCTCCTTCAATCGCATTAATAACATCCAGAAAGGATATTTCATGGTCGGTTTTGGAGATTTCATACCCCCCTTTTGCACCAGGGGTCGACTCGATCAAACCAGCTTTCGTAAGTTTGGTTAATATCTTAGAAAGATACGTCGGAGAAAGATGCTGCATTCCGGCTAATTCTTGCACTCCCACCGAACTCCCCCTCGGCCGCAACATTAAATGGACCATCGTGTGCAGCGCGTAGTTTGTCGCATTTGAATACTTCATACAACACCTCCTTAACAAAGATATAACAGACTCACAATATCTATGATAAGTTTCGTAATATCACTATGAATATCACTATGTATGAAGGAAGTCCATACATTCATCCAGTTCAGGTCCAGCAGTAAGATGACACTTAATTATTTCTTTTATCAGTCGTCCATAGATTTTTGTATTCATCAAGTGAATGTCCCTGAATCGATGCCTCATGGACATCACTCCCAGCTATAAAAGAAGTCGGGTCGATATGTTTAATTGTCTCTTTCAGTCGAAATATTTCATTACGATTCACTACGCAATACAAGAGGTCTTTATCGCGCCCCGTATACCCGCCTTTTCCTTCCCAGAGTGTTACGCCCAGGTTCATTTCGTAGGTGAGCTTATTTGCTATGGCTTCATTTTTGTTTGATATAACCATGACACTCTTCGCCGTGTAAGCACCCTGCTGAATTATATCGATGATGCGAGAAGCAATAAATACACTTACAAGCGTATACATTACTTCACGATAGTTGAGATAAAGGAGAGAGGAGGTAATGACCACAATGTCTATAATGAACAAAGTCTTTCCCATGCTCCACCCAAAATATGTGTTCCCGATCCGTGATGCAATATCGGTTCCTCCTGTAGTTCCTCCGTAACGAAAAATGATTCCCACACCTACACCCTTAAACACTGCTGCAAATAGAGCGACGAGGATCATATCATCCTGCAAGGGAATATCGAACATGAAATAACGACGGAAAAACGAAAGAAAAAAGGAAAAGGAAGATGCTCCGACAATCGTATATATAAGCATATTACGTCCTACCAGTCGCCAGCCGATCAAAAATAACGGAATGTTAATCAAAATATTACTGAGTCCCGGATCAATTTTAAATAAAGCAAGTATAATAAGCGTTAATCCTGTTAAGCCACCTTCGGAAAGACCGTTTTGAATATTGAAATTAACAACGCCAAAAGCATAAAAGGCAGATCCAGCCAGGATGAAAATGCTGAAGAAGCCATGAATTACTACACTTCTCTTATTGAAGATTCATCCATAACGAATATTGTCCGCTATGGTGCTGATCAAGGAAGGAAAGAGGGCACTGTGATGCAAGCACCCTTTTCATTGAAAGGACAAGAATTCATGTGCATGGACAGTCCTCCTGTCCATGATTTTACTTTCACGCCTTCCTTTTCCGTTTTTCTAACGTGTGATTCGGAAGACGAGATGAATCATCTTTATGAAAGTCTCCTTATGGAGGGAGAGGCTTTAATGCCTCTGGATGATTATGGGTTCAGTAAAAAGTTCGGATGGATCAATGATAAGTTTGGTGTATCATGGCAGCTTAATCTTCCGATTGGTTAATCGGAACAATTCATGAAGGTTCGCAAACGGTCAAGTTTGTCTGCCTTTCACTTTTTCAGGGAGTAACAGTCACTATAGTTCCTTGAGAAGTAGCACATAATTTTTCTTTCCCTTCAAAATCTTGAAAGAACACGTCGCAGCGACATACAGCCTGCCGTGCCCCTGAATATACAACATTTGCGCGAGCGATAATCTTTTCGCCAGCAGCTGGTCTTACGTAATTTATCTTGAACTCTGACGTTAATACTTCAGATCCTAAAACAGACCCTCCCACAAAGGTTAACGTATTATCAGCCGCATAACTAACCACACCACCATGAACAAATTTATGTTGTTGTAATAAATTATCTTTTATCGGGATTTCCAGAATAACTTCTCCCGGCTTGAATTGAATCAACTTTGCGCCAATGAGTTGACTAAAGGATTGCGCCTCCAAGGCCTGTATTCCTGTCTCAAAAAAATTTTTATCATCCATTTCTTTGTCCCTCCAAAATTATTCATTAATTGTTCTTCACTGACGTTGCGCAATCTGAATGCGAATGGTCAGAGGAGGAACGCGAATTTTCTCCCATTCGACTTGTATAAGACGAATCCATACACTTCAACAGAGATATTCTGTAGGATAGAACAATCCACAACCGGACAGGGAATTTTGTGAGCCATATTTTTCTTCCATCATCGTTCCTTACTACACTATTTCTACTTATTATCTAATATCCCTTTTTTGTATTTAGCAAGAGAAAACTGACTCTCCCATTGTATAACAATTCAATAAAAACACATTTAAAATCAATAATTATTTATTTCTAATCAATAAATATTGTGCTAATATAAAATTAATACTAAATAAGTGAGGTACTTTTTATGAAACGGGGTTCAACGTTATTTTTAAAAATAGCCATTTTTCTTATTGGAGCTCCAGTTCTAGCTCTTAGTATATTCGGGGCGATTTATCTAGTTAATAATCCTGCCAATCCAAATTATGACCATATACTTTACCCGACAGTAATTGGCATGTATATTTCAATGATTCCGTTTTTTATTGCTTTGTATGGGGCATTTAATCTTTTGATCTATATTGATAAAAGCCAAGCCTTCTCTGATTCCTCTGTAAAAGCTCTGAAAACAATTAAACTCTGTGCTTTGACAATCAGCGGCTTGTATACAGTAGTGCTGCCATTCGTTTTTATCATGGCAGAAATAGACGACGCCCCAGGTCTAGTAATATTCGGAATGGTACCTATATTCGCTTCCATTGTGATCGCCGTCTTTGCTGCTGTTCTCCAAAGACTTTTACAAGAAGCAATTCATATAAAATCCGAAAATGATCTAACGGTCTGAGGTGAATGATATGGCAATTATAGTAAATGTTGATATGATGCTAGCTAAAAGGAAAATGAGCGTAACAGAACTTACTGAGAAGGTCGGAATCACGATGGCCAATATTTCTATACTGAAGAATGGAAAAGCGAAAGCGATTCGTTTTTCTACATTAGAAGCGATATGCGAGGCACTGGATTGTCAGCCTGGAGATATATTAGAATACCGAAGTGATGAAGGCGCCGCAGATTAATTTGTTCATTTTGGAAATGAGCAGGCTTTGTCATGAAAGGGTAGTGCACCCCGGAAGTTAGAGTAAAAAATCTAACTTCCGGGGTGTTTTTATGTTCAAGTATAGTAAGGCATTTAAGGTAAAGGTGGTAAGGGAATATCTCGAAGGTTCTTTAGGATACGCTTTGTTAGCCAAAAAATACGCTCTTCCTGATAAAACACCCATAAGACGGTGGGTCCAGGCGTATCAAGCGTTCGGGGAAGAAGGATTGAAAAGGAAGCGCTCCAAACAAGTCTATCCTGTCCAATTCAAGCTGGATGTATTACACTTTAGGAA
>NZ_FTOK01000010.1:0-76069 GCF_900156705.1 Salimicrobium salexigens
TTCCTAAAGTGTAATACATCCAGCTTGAATTGGACAGGATAGACTTGTTTGGAGCGCTTCCTTTTCAATCCTTCTTCCCCGAACGCTTGATACGCTTGGACCCACCGTCTTATGGGTGTTTTATCAGGAAGAGTGTATTTTTTGGCTAACAAAGCGTATCCTAAAGAACCTTCGAGATATTCCCTTACCACCTTTACCTTAAATGCTTTACTATACTTGGACATAAAAACACCCCGGAAGTTAGATTTTTTACTCTAACTTCCGGGGTGCACTACCTTCCGTAATGCAGACGGGGGATTTTTCATTATTCGCTGATACCGGCCGATACTTCCTCGGCCATTTTTTCAAATGATCTTAAGCCGCCTCCGGACAGATACCAGACTGCCGGATCCAAATAGACTTTTTTAGCATCTGTCTGGTTGACCAGATCGTTATCATACAATTCCTTCGCCTGCCCTTCACCGCTGACTACCTTATCGCGGTCGATAATGAAGAGATAGTCAGGATCCTGTTCCGCAATATACTCAAACGTTACACTCATACCATGAGTGGAGGCTTCGATCTCTTTATCAGCCGCCGGTACTCCGAATACATCGTGGACGAGCCCAAAACGTGACCCGGGTCCGTAGGCACTGACTTTTCCACCGGTCGCAAGCGTTACGAGACCAGTCTTATCCTCCGGCATATCTTCTTTAATCTGCTCAATATCTTTTTTCAGTGCCGAAACCTTCTGGTCAGCTTCTTCCGTTTTACCGAAAATTCTGGCAAGGGTTTGAGTATTCTTCTCGAATGATTCCATATAATTTTCGTTATCCATACCTACATAAACAGTAGGAGCAATATCACTGAGATCTTCGTATGCCTCGGACTGACGACCTGAGATAACAATCAGTCCGGGGTCCATACTATTGATTTTTTCGAAATCAGGTTCTTTCAGACTTCCAACGTTTTCATAATCATCTTCTTCATATTTCGACAGATAATCGGGAAGGGTACTCGATTTCGCTACACCGTCTGCTTCTATACCGAGGGCATCGAGCGTATCAAGCGCTCCGAAATCAAATACGACTATGTTCTCCGGATTCTTCTCCACTTCCGTCGTTCCGAGTTCGTGCTCCACCATAACGGTTTCTTTACTCTTCTCCTTGTCTTCCCCGTCACCGGAAGAGGCACCGGCTTCTTCTTCCGAACTTCCGCAGGCCGCGAGCACCATCATTACGAGCACACTAAGAGTCATCAACAATTTCTTCATATTCATTCTCCTTTATTCTTTTTTATTATTCAGGTAAAAAACACACAAATACGGTTGCCGTCTATGTTACATACATTGAATTCCATATCGTAAACTTCACGGAGCACGTTATTCGTAATCATCTCTTCCGGATGCCCCTCGTACACACACTTTCCATCTTTCAACGCTACGATGTGATCGGAATAACAGGAGGCGAAGTTGATATCGTGAATAACGATTACAACCGTCTTCCCGAGATCATCCACCATGCGCCGGAGTGCTTTCATAATCTGTTTAGAATGTTTCATATCCAGGTTATTGAGCGGTTCATCAAGAAGGATGTAATCGGTATCCTGGGCGATGACCATCGCTATGTAAGCCCGCTGTTTCTGTCCTCCGCTCAGTTCATCGAGAAAGCGGTCTTCGAAATCTTCGAGCTGCATGTATTCAATCGCTTCATTAATCAGTTTCTCATCTTCTTTTTTCAGCTTTCCCTGCGAGTAGGGGAAACGTCCGAAGCTTACCAGTTCCCGGACAGTGATCCGCACTTTGATATTATTCGACTGTTTCAGAACGGAGAGCCGCTTGGCCAATTCTTTGTTGTCGTAGGAAGTGATTTCCTCGCCGTCGAGGAGTACAGAACCTTCGTCTTTCGGAATGAGCCGGCTCACCATCGACAGAAGCGTACTTTTTCCAGCTCCGTTCGCCCCGATAAAAGAGGTGATCGTACCTTTCTTTATATGGACGGATACGTCATCGACCACTTTCACTTCTTTATAAGCCTTGGATACATTCGTTACGTCTACCATACGTCATTCTCCTTTACTAACAGATAGATGAAATAAATACCGCCGACGAAGTTCACAATGACACTGATGGTCGTGGAAAAAGTGAAAACGTGTTCCACAAACCACTGCCCGAGCAGCAGACTGAAGATACTTACGAATATCGCTCCCGGGATAAGATACTTATGACGATACGTCCGGAACACTTCGTGGGAGACATTGGCCACAATCAGCCCGAGAAAAGTAATCGGACCAACAAGTGCCGTTGCGACGGAAACGTATACGGCTATTACACCGAGCAGGCGTTTCACCACCGCGTCATAATTGACGCCGAGATTCACCGCCTCTTCCTCACCGAGAGAGATTACATCCAGATACTTCGTATACCTGAACAGATACAGTGTAGCTGCGAGAAGCAGAATTCCTCCCACAAGCAATAACTCCGTATTGGCATTGTTGAAACTTGCGAACATCTTATCCTGCACGACGAGGAATTCGTTCGGATCGATCAGTACCTGGAGGAACTCCGAAATACTGCTGAAAAATGTTCCGAGAATAATGCCGACGAGCAACAGGAAGTAAATATTCTTCCCTTCTCTTTTGAATATGAACAGAAACAGAAGAAGGGCAAACACGACCATAAGCCCGACAGACAGAAGGAAATGAAAGTGATTGTTCATCATCACAAGCGTTCCGCCTCCGAGCAGGAAGACGATTGCCGTCTGCAGTAGAACGTAAAGAGAATCGAATCCAATCAGGCTCGGTGTGAGAATCCGGTTATTCGTAATGGTCTGAAAGATGACCGTGGATGCTGCAATGGCCGCTCCGGTCATCGTAATCGCGGCCACTTTCTCAAGGCGCCTCGGGAGGACGTAATCCCACTGCCCTCCGACATCCCAGAAAACAAACAGCAGAATGCTTGCAACCGACAGAGACAGTAATATGATCAGTTTTTTGTTATAGCCCATACGACCGTCTCCTTAACAGTAAATAAAGGAAAATACCACTGCCGAGAACTCCGACAGTCAGACCGATGGATATTTCATAAGGGTAGATGATAACCCGCCCGAGGATGTCACATACGAGTACGAACAGTGCCCCGAGCACCGCCGTCTGCCATATACTGCTCCTTAAGTGATCCCCCTGGTAAATCGTCACGATATTCGGAACAATCAGCCCGAGGAACGGCAGCATCCCGGCTGTAAGTACGACGGAGGCTGTAATCAGTGCTACAAGCCCGAGCCCCAGATAAAGAACTTTCTGATAGCTGAGCCCTAAGTTGGAAGCAAAGTCTTCCCCCATCCCGGCGATAGTGAAGTGATGTGCAAATATGTAAGCGAGAATCACTACCGGAAGGCTTAAGTAAAGAAGTTCGTAACGGCCCTCGATCAGCATGGAGAAATCCCCGTGAAGCCACGTCCCTATGCTTTGGACGAGATCAAAACGATAGGCGAGAAACGTCGTAACGGAACCGATGATATTCCCGAACATCAGTCCGACCAGAGGGATGAAGACCGCGTCTCTGTATCTAATCTTATCGAGGATTTTCATGAAAACGAACGTACCGGCCAAAGCGAAAAGAAAAGCCAGCAGCATTTTCTCCATCATCGATGCCGAAGGGAACAACAGCATACCGACGAGAATCCCCAGTCTTGCCGAATCCATCGTACCGGCTGTCGTCGGGGAGACGAATTTATTCTGGCTGAGCTGCTGCATAATCAGTCCGGCGATACTCATACTCATCCCGGCGATAAGAAGGCTGACAAGCCTCGGAATTCGGCTGACGAACAGGACTTCCTGCTGTTCGTCGCTTAAGGAAAAAAAATCCGTGATCGATAAATCAGACACCCCGATAAAAAGGGAAAGAATCGAGAAAAATATTAAAAGAAAACCCGTAATCCACCATTTCATATCCAATTCTTCCTAACCAACCTGCTTCTATTTACAAAAAAATCCTTGTCTAGACAAATATAAGTACAAAAAAAGAAGCAGTTGTAAAAATGATAATCATTCTCAATGACAAGTAAATGATATCAATTCTCAATGAGAGTGTCAACTGCTTCCGAGATTATTTCGAATTTTTTCAAGAAAAAGCTGTCCGCTGCGCTTTTCTTCCTCTGTCATTCCCGCACAGGCTTCGTCGATTGTATCCAGAGCCGTCCGATTCAGCTTCTCTTCTTCCTGTCTCGCCCATTCCGTCGGGTAAATGTAATTCCTCCGCTTATCTTCCGGGTTTACGTAACGGTAAATGTACCCGGCCTTCTCCATCCTTCCAAGCAGTCTCGATGTCCCGGCTTCGTCTCTTTCAATGGAGACGGCAAGCATCCGCTGCGTCTGTCCTTCTTTCCCGTACAGACGGCTCATTATCTGCCACTGTTCATACGTCAACGTGTGCCCGATTTTTTTGAAATTCTCATTCAGTCTTGCGTTCATTACCCGGGAGGCCTGAAAAAGCTGATACCCCGGCGATTCGTCCATTACATATTTCCGATTCATGATCCGCACTCCCTCCGTTAAGTAATAGTCGTCCGTTGTGATAGAATGATAATAAAGACAGTATTTCTCTTACAGCAAAGGATGATAGGAACATGAAAATGAGAAAACGCAACAATGTTCAGATATACGGAAACGGCACGACCCCGATCATTTTTGCCCACGGTTTCGGGTGTGACCAGCATATATGGGAATACGTCATCCCCGGTTTCTTCGACATGTATCAGGTTATTCTTTTTGATTACGCGGGTTCCGGCAACTCCAGTGCGGGCTCCTACTCCGAAGAGCGCTACAGTTCCGTCGACGGCTATGCAGAAGACGTCATCGGCATTATGGAAGAGATGGCTCTCACGGATGCAATCTTCGTCGGACACTCTTTCAGCGGCATGGTCGGCCTGAAGATCGCGCTTGAACGCCCCGAACTTCTGCGCTCGAACATCATGCTCGGTGCTTCTCCCCGTTTTCTTAATGAAGACGGCTATAAGGGGGGTCTTGAAGAAGAAGATCTGGAGAAGCTTCTCCAAATGATGGACAGCGATTACCGGAAATGGTCGAAATACATGGCCGAGCTTTTTCTTGAGGAGATAGACGCACCGAAAATGAAAGAAGAACTGGAGGAGATGCTGGCCGATCAGTCTCCGGAGGTCACCCGTTCTTTTGCCGAAGTGGCGTTTACGCTGGATATGCGGGAGAAACTGAAAGAAAACACCGTACCTTCCCTGCTCCTTCAGTCAAAAAAGGACTCCCTCGTCCCGCCTGCGGCCGGTGAATATTTACGGGAACACCTTCCTTACAGTGAATCCGTCATGCTGGATGCAAAGGGGCATGCTCCTCACCTCAGTCATCCGCAGGAAGTGACCTCTTTGATCTTGGACTACATCGAACAGAAGCTGTGGAAAAGCAGCTGATTAATAATTTACGGAGAAGGCAGGCCCAGTACTGTGAGAAGGGTCTGTCTTTTGTTTATACATACGTATTCGGGGAAAACCGGAAAATTCCTGTCAAAAAAATCGTTACTGTATACAGTAACGATTACTTCCGGACTTCTCCGAATATATATGCGCGTTTATTTTAAAATATGGCGGAGGAGGAGGGATTCGAACCCCCGCGGGCCGTAAAGCCCCTGGCGGTTTTCAAGACCGCTCCCTTCAGCCGGACTTGGGTACTCCTCCGTGTGACCGACAATTAGTAATATACCACGCCTCCCGGCAGGCGTCAATAAAATTTCGGCAATTCGCCGCCGAAAATAAAAAACCGCCTTCTCCCCCTGAACACGAGCCCGTGCTTCAGAAAGGAAAAAGGCGGCCGTATGCACACAACCCGTTACTTGATGACTTCTTTGCCGCCCATATAAGGACGAAGAACTTCAGGAATGACGACCGTGCCATCCTCCTGCTGATAATTTTCGAGGATAGCTGCTACCGTACGGCCGATAGCGAGCCCCGAACCGTTCAATGTATGCACGAATTCAGGTTTGCCGTTCTTCTCCCGGCGGAAACGTATGCCGGCGCGGCGGGCCTGGAACGCTTCAAAGTTGGAACAGGAACTGATTTCCCGATACGTTTCATAGCTCGGAATCCAGACTTCGATGTCGTATTTCTTAGCAGCCGTGAACCCGAGATCTCCCGTACACATGCTCATTACCCGGTACGGCAGTTCAAGCATCTGCAGAATCTTTTCCGCATGTCCCGTCAGTTCCTCCAGCCGCTCATAGGATTCCTCCGGTTTCGACAGCTGTACGAGTTCCACTTTGTTGAACTGATGCTGGCGGACAAGTCCCCGCGTGTCCCTTCCGGCAGAACCGGCTTCGGAACGGAAGTTCGTACTGAAGGCGACCAGTTTTTTCGGAAGCTCGTCAATCGGCAGAATCTCGTCACGATGATAGTTCGTAACCGGAACTTCGGCGGTAGGGATCAGGAAGTAGTCCCAGCCCTCAAGTTTAAACGCGTCTTCTTCGAATTTCGGAAGCTGGCCTGTACCCGTCATCGAATCACGGTTTACGATTTGAGGAGGAAGCATTTCCTCATATCCGTGCGTATCCGCGTGATGATCCATCATGAAGTTCAGCAGGGCCCGCTCCAGTCTTGCTCCTGCCCCTTTATAGAAAACGAAGCGGCTCCCCGTCACTTTGGCGGCGCGTTCGAAATCCAGAATACCGAGGTTTCCTGCCAGGTCCCAGTGTGCTTTCGGTTCGAAACCGAAAGATGTAATGTCCCCCCAGGAACGGGTCAGAACGTTATCGTCCTCATCACTTCCGACCGGCGTACTTTCGTGCGGAATGTTCGGAATGGACAGAAGGATCGTCTGCAGCCTCTCTTCCGTTTCCTTAAGCTCCCCGTCGAGCGTTTTGATGCGTTCCCCGACTTCCTGCATTTCTTTTATTTTTTCGTCGGCATCCTGTTTTTCTTTTTTCAGCTGGGAAATTTCTTTGGATACCTCGTTCCGCTTCGCTTTCAACTCTTCACTTTCCCTGATCAGTTCTCTTCGTCTCGTATCCAGTTCCTCAAAGGAATCGAGTTCCGAGAGGTCTTCCCCCCGCTCCCGCAGTTTCTCTTTCACTTCCCCGAAATTCTGTCTTACATATTTTAAATCGAGCATATGTCATCCTCCTCTGTTTAATGTATAACATCAGTCATTAAAAAAAGACTCCCATCCCTTTATAAAAAAGGGACGAGAGTCTGAATTCCCGCGATACCACCCCGATTGAAGAGCAGCTGCTCTTCCGGCTCGACCTCCGTAACGGGGAGGGTCCGTCCTGGCTCATCACCAGACGCTCCGGGATGGATTCTCATCAGTTTTCTGTCAGTTTTCACCGGTCCCTGACTCTCTTTGAAGAAAAGCTGATGATACTTGTTCCGTTCAACGCGTTTTTTCTATTTACTTACTATACAGATTAGCTCATTCCCGCTCAGGATGCAAGCGTGCGCTTAGAATTTTCCACCATACTCACGAAATGGGCAGTAAGACGGTGGTCTTTCGTAAGTTCCGGATGGAAAGAACAGGCGAGAAGGTGGTCTTCCTGCGCTACGACGATGTGACCGTCGTAAGTGGCCAGAACTTCGGTATTCTCCCCGACCCGTTCAATGTAGGGTGCCCGTATGAAAACGGCATTATATCCGTCCGCCACGCCTTTGATGTCAAGATCGGTTTCAAAACTGTCCCGCTGCCTTCCGAAAGCGTTCCGACGGACACTCATATCCATAAGTCCGAGATGAGCGTCATAAGAGCCGTCGATTTCCCCGGCAAGTAAAATCAGACCGGCACAGGTGCCGAAAACGGGCTTTCCTGCATTTGCAAAAGCGCGGATCGGCTCAAGAAACCCGTATTGATCGATGAGGCGGCGCATCGTCGTACTCTCACCGCCCGGGATGATAAGGCCATCGATCGTCTCAAGCTGTTCTTTACGTTTTATGATTACCGCTGTCGCTCCGGAAGCCTCCACGGAGCGGATGTGCTCCCGGAAGGCTCCCTGCAGAGCAAGTACACCGATAGTAGTCATGAGGCATTTCTCCTTTACTTATTCACTGCGCTCCTGCATGCGGTCGGTCGTTTCGTTCATCTCTTCGCCTTTCATCGCGGTACCGAGACCTTTGGAAATCTCAGCAATCAGCTTGTAGTCGTCGTAGTGAGTCGTCGCTTCCACGATGGCCCGTGCAAACTCTTTAGGACGGTCGGATTTGAAAATACCGGATCCGACGAATACGCCGTCCGCGCCAAGCTGCATCATAAGCGCTGCGTCTGCAGGAGTGGCGATACCGCCCGCTGCGAAGTTTACGACCGGAAGGCGGCCTTCTTCCCGGATCTCAAGCAGAAGATCGTAAGGTGCACCGTTCTCTTTTGCATAAACCATCACTTCGTCTTCGTCCATCGACTGAAGACGGCGGATCTGTCCCTGGACTTCACGCATATGACGGACCGCTTCCACAATATTACCGGTACCCGGCTCCCCTTTCGTACGAAGCATGGAAGCACCTTCCGCAATACGGCGGGTCGCTTCTCCGATATTACGGCAGCCGCATACGAATGGAACCGTATAGCCGTCTTTTTTAATGTGGAATACTTCATCCGCAGGAGTAAGTACTTCACTTTCATCGATATAATCGACGCCCATCGATTCGAGGACACGCGCCTCGGCGATGTGACCGATTCTCGCTTTTGCCATTACAGGAATCGAAACGGCGTTCATCACTTCCTCAACGATCGTAGGGTCCGCCATTCTCGCAACCCCTCCGGCCGCTCTGATGTCGGACGGTACGCGTTCAAGTGCCATAACCGCAACAGCTCCGGCCTCTTCGGCTATTTTCGCCTGTTCCGCATTTACGACGTCCATGATGACGCCGCCTTTCTGCATTTCTGCCATACCTCTTTTTACAACATTCGTTCCTGTTCGAGCCATGTTGATTCCTCCCTGTTCTGTATCTATATCCATCGATTACTACAATTTTCTTTACTATTTTAACGCATTTTTCCCGTCAATCCTACCATTATCAACCATCGTTATCGGAAAATTAATCAAAACCAGCTTTTGACCGTATCGACGGCTCCTGTGAACATGTCACTGAAGAAGTTCCCGACATTTCCGAGAGTGAGCATGAACCAGTTCGACTTCTCCACTCCGGTCGTAGTCACAAGCGGCACGGAGGGGGCGCCTCCTTCGATAAGGTTGGCTTTCTTTCCTTCCCCTTCATACACCAGTTTCGCTTCCCCGACTTTCTGACCGGACTCGACAGGTGCCGTAAGTTCCTCTTCCTTCAGGGAGTATTCAAGAGAATAGGAGTCTTCTTCTCCCTGTTTGACCATCGCAGAAAGAGCTTTGCCCGTTTCGACGGAAACATTGTCCTCTTTTCCTTTTGATACCGGAACAGAACTTTCATCTTTTTTCTGGTGTCCGGCTGCAAACAGTTCCTTCGTCTCAAACTGATCGAAACCGTAATCGAATAACTTGGCCGTTTCCCGGAAACGGGCTTCCCGGCTGTCCGTTTTCATAACGACGGAAATAAGCCGCTGGTCTCCCTGTTTAGCTGTACCGGTAAAGGTGTTGCCGGCTTTCTCCGTATATCCCGTTTTCAGACCGTCGACCCCTTCATAGCCGAAATTGGAAAGGTACCCCGGCATGTCGGGGATCATCCAGTTCCAGTTCTGAATCGTCTGACCGTCGAACTCGGCCGTACGTGTGCCGGAGATGTCCAGTGCCTGCGGATAATCGTTCACCAGATGATACGCAAGGGTAGCGGTCGCTTTCGCCGACATGAGATTATTATCATCGGCACCCGTCCCCTCCGGCACGTGATCACCCAGGTCACTGTTGGCAAGGCCGGTGCTGTTGACGAATTTATAGTCTTCCATCCCCAGTTCCTCCGCCTTTTCGTTCATCATCTTGACGAATTCCCCTTCGGAACCTGCAATCAGTTCTGCGAGAGCAATGGAGGCTGCGTTATCGGAGTTGATCGCCATCGCTTCATAAAGCGAACGGACAGTGTAGTCCTTATTCTGGGTCATCCCCACTCCGGAAAAGGAGGGATCTGCCGAAATACTGTAAGGATAGTCGGAGATCTGGGTGGTGGTGTCCCAGCTGATACTTCCGTCCTCAATCGCCTCCATCACAAGATACTCCGTCATCATTTTCGTCATACTTGCCGGCGGCAGAGCCTGCTCCGCTTCTTTCTGAAAAAGTATATCTCCCGTATCAGCATCCACAAGAATCGCTGATTCCGCTTCTGTCTCCACTTCCCGTGCCAGAATGTCCGCGGGAGCTAGAAGAGTTGATGTTATAACGAGTAACGTTAATATAAGTGCTGTTTTCCATCTTTGCATTACTATTTTCGACCTCCGCTGTATATAAATTTACGCTTTACAATTTTACCATACCCCCCTGTAAAAAAATAGATGCGGGTGCCTCATCTGACTGTAAAAATATGAAAATTAAATATAATTGCATAAAAATAAGGAGAGACTCTCTGAAAAATCAAAGAGCCTCTCCTGTGATGGCCTGCGCCGGCCGGTTATACCGAGTAGTTCGGTGCTTCTTTCGTAATCTGAACGTCGTGAGGATGGCTTTCGCGCAGGCCTGCCCCCGTAATTCTCGTAAAGTACGCATCGTTTCGCAGTTCCTGGATCGTCTTCGTGCCGCAGTATCCCATACCGGAACGAAGACCGCCGAGAAGCTGATGGACGGTGTCGGCAAGCGGGCCTTTAAAAGGAATACGTCCTTCGATGCCTTCGGGTACGAGCTTCTTCGCTTCGCTTCCGCTCTGGAAGTAGCGGTCTTTCGATCCCGCTTCCATTGCTCCGACCGAGCCCATGCCGCGATACACTTTAAACTGACGGCCCTGGAAAATTTCCGTATCGCCCGGGCTTTCTTTCACCCCGGCCAGCAGACTGCCGAGCATAACGGCGGAGCCGCCGGCAGCGAGAGCTTTCACGATTTCCCCGGAATATTTGATTCCTCCGTCAGCGATGATGGACACCCCGTGTTTTTCCGCTTCTTCGGCACAGTCGTAGATAGCGGTTATTTGAGGTACACCCACGCCGGAGACGACCCGTGTCGTACAGATAGAGCCGGGACCGATCCCCACTTTCACGACATCCACGCCCGCTTCGATCAGATCGCGGGTCGCTTCTTTTGTAGCCACGTTTCCGGCGATGATATCAACCGATGGATAAGCTGCACGGATTCTCTTCACCTGCTCCATCACGCCTTCCGAGTGTCCGTGAGCGGTGTCGACGACGAGAGCGTCCACGCCTGCTTCCACCAGTTTTCCGATACGCGTCATCGCATCAGCCGTTACGCCTACGGCAGCTGCTGCAAGAAGGCGGCCCTGTCCGTCTTTTGCGGCATTCGGGAATTCAATCACTTTTTCTATATCTTTAATAGTGATCAGACCTTTAAGCGTGTTGTTCTCGTCGACAAGAGGGAGCTTCTCTATCTTATGTTTCTGCAGTGTATGCCCCGCTTCTTCGATTGTAGTTCCTACCGGAGCCGTAATCAGATCTTCGCTGGTCATCACTTCGGAAATCCGCAGGGAGTAGTCTTCCACAAAACGCATATCCCGGTTCGTAATGATGCCGACCAGTTTTCTTGAAGTGTCGTTGTCCACGATAGGGACGCCCGATATTCTATATTTGCCCATCAGATGTTCGGCATCGTACACCTGATTTTCCGGAGTAAGGAAGAAAGGGTTGGTGATGACCCCGCGCTCCGAGCGTTTGACCATATCCACCTGTTCCGCCTGTTCTTCAATGGACATATTTTTGTGAACGACTCCGAGGCCCCCCTGGCGGGCCATCGCGATAGCCATCGAAGCTTCGGTCACCGTGTCCATGCCGGCACTTACTACAGGAATGTTCAGCTTCAGCCTGGAAGTCAGGTCAACGCTTAAGGATACGTCCCTCGGCAATACTTCCGACTTTCTCGGCATCAGCAATACATCATCGAATGTGAGTGATTCTTTTTGAAATTTATCTGTGCGCACGTCTCTCTCTCCTTTTCCCTCCCGAAGGAAGCTATCTTATATATTGTTATTTACAATAAGACATCCGCCGTCGTTTTTCAACCTGAAAAGTTATAAAGACGTCAATAAACTTCCTCCACGTGCAGTCCTTCATCTTTTAAAGACAGCAAAATCTGGCTGCGCTGCAGCCGCACCATGGGATGAGCCGGAGTTGAAGGATCGACGAACACTATGGTGGCCAGTTCTTCGTTGGAAAGTTTCACCGTCGTTCCTACGGATATACTGGCCAGATCTTCGACGAGCATTTTGATCACTCTCATATCGTATTTGCCGAACTGCTCTTTCTGGATTTCTTCGATCACTTTGAAAGGAGACTGTTTTTTACGGTAGGGACGCTCCGATGTCATCGCATGGTAAACGTCACTTACGGCGATGATCTGACTGTAGAAGTGGATTTTTTTCTGTGAAACCACGAGAGGGTACCCCGACCCGTCCAGCCGCTCGTGATGCTGAAGTACGGCGTATTTCACTTTCTTGCTCAAAACGGTCAGATCCTCGACCATCCGGTAGGAATGCACCGGGTGCTGGCGGACTTCAGCCATTTCCCCGGCGCTCAGAGAGCCCTTTTTCTTCAGTATTTCCGGGGAAATAAGCGCCATACCGGCATCACTCAACAGACCGCCGAGAGCAACCTGGATCCATTCCCCCTTCTCAAGACCGAGTCTCTGCCCGAGGTAACCTGCAATCAGGCCCATCGCTACACTGTGATGGTGCATATAGTCATTTTCACTGGAATAGTGGTGAAATCTCAGGATTTCCTGACGGGCTTCGGATGCTTTGAAAAGTAAAGGTAGGAACCACGTCCTTATTTCCGGAAGATCGATACCCGAGCGGTTCCCCCATTTCGTGAACATACGTCTGTGATGATGGACCGCGCTCAAGTATTCTTCCCTGAACTCCTCGTTCACCGTCGCCTCCATATCTTCCGGTTCATAATGTTCGGATGCTTC
Organism: Salimicrobium salexigens; assembly: GCF_900156705.1. Classification (NCBI taxonomy): domain Bacteria; kingdom Bacillati; phylum Bacillota; class Bacilli; order Caryophanales; family Bacillaceae; genus Salimicrobium; species Salimicrobium salexigens. Next base: position 12,971 of record NZ_FTOK01000010.1, read on the forward strand.
CTCAAACGTCTCCCCGCTCGAAAGCCTGGAGGAAATCTCCACTTCCCGGATACGGAAAGCACGAAGAACGTTGATATGTATCGGATGAAGCACCGTATTCTCCGGTATGAGCGGACGCGAAGTTTTCCCTTCCACTTCTTTGATCAAAATACATCCCGGTATCAGTTCATTTACGCTTACCTGCATCTTTTTCCCGCCTTCCTAAGCATTCGGCCCACTTTAAAGAAAGGTCCTTTACTTATACTATCGACTTCTTCTCCTGCTATTTCAGTCACAAAAGAAAAACCCCCGTCCGTTTATAACGGCGGGGGGATAAAACTATTACTCCAGGCTCTCCGTCGAATCTTCAGAGAGGCCTTCTGTCTCTTCCTCTTTCTCTTCTTTCATCGCTTCAAGACGGGCTACGGTCGACACTTCTTCGCCTTCCTGCAGGCGAATGAGCCGAACGCCCTGCGTATTACGCCCGGTGCGCGACACACTGTCGGCTGCCATACGGATGAGAACGCCGCTGGCTGTCATAATCATGAGGTCCTCTTCCCCCGTGACCGCTTTCGTGGAAACGACTTTTCCATTCCGATCTGTGAGGTTACAGGTAAGGATCCCTTTTCCGCCCCGGTTCGTTATCCGGTATTCGGAAGCAGGCGTCCGTTTCCCGAACCCTTTATCCGTAACGGTAAGAATCTCACGGTCATCTTCGACAAGTTCCATCGATACGACCCGGTCGTCGCTTCGGAGGGAAATACCTTTGACTCCGGCAGCTGTACGGCCCATGGAACGTATCTGTGTCTCAGGGAACCGGATAAGGTACCCGTTTTGGGTGGCGATCATGATGTCTTTTTCTCCGTCCGTCATGCGTACGGAAATGAGTTCATCATTTTCACGCAGGCTGAGAGCGATCAGGCCGCCTTTTCGTATATTGGCGAATTTCGAAAGGCTGGTCCGTTTCGTAACTCCGTGCCTCGTAGTAAAGACGAAGTACCAGTCCTCCTCGAATTTATCCACGGCAATGACGTCGTTGATCCACTCATCATTTTCGATATTGAGAAGGTTGATGATCGGAAGACCTTTCGCCGTTCTGCTGAATTCGGGAATCTCATACCCTTTAAGCTTGTACACTTTTCCTTTATTGGAGAAAAAGAGCACTGTACTGTGGGTGGAGGTCGAAAGCAGATGTTCCACGAAGTCTTCGTCATTCGTACCCATCCCCTGCACGCCACGGCCACCGCGACGCTGAGCCCGGTATGTGTCGGCCGGAAGCCGCTTCACGTACCCTTGATTAGTAAGAGTGACGACAATCGTCTCCTCCGGAATAAGGTCTTCATCTTCAATCATTTCCATACCGCCCATGATAATTTCGGTACGGCGTTCATCACTGAAGCGCTCTTTCAGTTCAAGAAGCTCTTCTCTGATGATTTCGAGTACGCGTTCTTCGTCGGCCAGAATCGCTTTTAATTCCTCGATTTTCTTAACGAGATCATCGTACTCGGAATCGATCTTCTCGCGTTCAAGCCCTGTCAGACGCTGCAGACGCATATCAAGAATAGCCTGGGCCTGCTTCTCGGAAAGCTCGAAGCGGGTCATCAGTTCTTCGCGGGCAACCTCTGTCGTCTGTGACTGTCTTATAAGCGTAATGACTTCATCCAGGTGATCGAGCGCCACTTTAAGACCTTCGAGAATGTGGGCTCTCGCTTCAGCTTTCTTCAGTTCATAAGCCGTCCGTCTGCGGATAACCACTTTCTGGTGTTCCAGATAGTGTTCCAGTGCCTGTTTCAGGTTCAGAACCTGAGGTCTTCCGTCGACAAGCGCCAGCATATTGATGCCGAAGGAAGTCTGGAGAGCTGTCATTTTGTAAAGGTTATTCAGCAGGACATTGGCATTAACGTCTTTCCTTAGTTCAATGACAATCCGCATGCCGTCCCGGTCCGATTCATCACGCAAGTCCGTAATACCGTCTATTTTCTTATCACGGGCAAGCTCGGCAATCTTTTCAACCAGCCGGGCTTTGTTCACCTGATAAGGGAGTTCGGTCACGGTAATGTGATGCTTGCCGTTGGGTTTTTCTTCAATATCGACCTTCGACCGTATTAAAATCGAACCTTTTCCTGTTTCGTAGGCTTTACGTATTCCGCTCAGTCCGAGAATTTGACCCGATGTCGGAAAGTCCGGACCGAAAATATAGTTTTCCATCAGTTCCTGAACAGTTATGTCACGGTCCCGGCTCAGAGCCAGCACACCGTCGATAACTTCTCCGAGATGGTGAGGAGGAACGTTTGTGGCCATACCTACGGCAATACCTGCTCCCCCGTTCACGAGAAAGTTCGGAAAACGGGCGGGCAGCACGGCCGGTTCTTTCTCCGTGCCGTCGTAGTTCTCCTGATAATCAATTGTATCTTTCTGTATATCGCGCAGCATTTCCATGGAAATCTTGGACATGCGCGCTTCCGTGTAACGCATAGCGGCTGCAGAATCCCCGTCGACAGACCCGAAGTTTCCGTGCCCGTCCACGAGCTCGTAACGGAAACTGAAATCCTGAGCCATACGTACCATCGCTTCATAAACGGCGGAATCCCCGTGCGGGTGATACTTACCGATAACATCCCCGACGATACGGGCGGATTTCTTATACGCTTTGTCTGCCGTAATGCCGAGATCATTCATGGCATAAAGAATACGTCTGTGTACCGGTTTCATACCGTCCCGTACGTCCGGGAGGGCACGCGCCACGATGACACTCATTGCATAATCCAAAAATGAGGTCCGCATCTCGTTACTTATATTTATTTCATGCACGCGCGAACTGTCTGGCTGATCCACCATTTTGTAAACCTCCTAGAGAAACGAACTCTTATCTTTCCTTCGTCTTATACGTCCAGATTCTGAACGTAATGAGCATTTTCCTGTATAAAATTCCTTCTCGGTTCGACCGCATCCCCCATCAGCATGCTGAATGTCTCATCCGCTCCGATGGCATCCTCAAGAGTGACCTGGAGCATCGTACGGCCTTCAGGGTTCATCGTCGTCTCCCACAGCTGCTCCGGATTCATCTCACCGAGACCTTTGTAACGCTGGATTACCGGTTTCGGAGTAGCCGGTATTTCGGCAAGCTTCTCCTCCAGTTCCTGGTCGGAGAACGTGTAGTACTCTTTTTTGTTCTGTTTAATCTGATAGAGCGGCGGCTGGGCGATATAGACGTACCCGTGTTCAAGCAGCGGTCTCATGTATCGGTAAAAGAACGTAAGGAGAAGGGTCCGGATGTGTGCACCATCCACGTCTGCGTCCGTCATGATGACGACTTTGTGATAGCGGGCCTTCGATACGTCGAACTCTTCGCCCACTCCGCTTCCGAGTGCCGTAATCATGGTACGCACTTCGTTGTTGGAGAGGATTTTATCAAGACGTGCTTTCTCGACGTTCAGAATTTTACCGCGCAGCGGAAGGATAGCCTGAAAGTGACGGTCCCGTCCCTGTTTGGCCGATCCTCCGGCCGAGTCCCCCTCCACGATATAAAGTTCGGACTCGGAAGGGTCTTTCGAAGCACAGTCGGAAAGTTTCCCGGGAAGATTGGAGATCTCAAGAGCGCTCTTTCTTCTCGTCAGCTCTCTCGCCTTCTTGGCTGCCATTCTTGCCCGTGAAGCCATCAGGCCTTTTTCGACGATGATTTTAGCAACGTTCGGGTTTTCCAGCAGGAATTTACTGAAGTTTTCGGAAAACAGCGCATCCGTAACCGTACGGGCTTCACTGTTTCCAAGCTTCGTCTTCGTCTGACCTTCGAACTGAGGATTGGGATGTTTGATCGAGATGATGACGGTCAGTCCTTCTCTTACATCATCCCCGGTCAGATTCGGGTCGTTTTCCCGGAACATGCTGTTTTTCCGGGCGTAGTCGTTGATGACCCGGGTCAGCCCCGTTTTGAATCCGGATTCGTGCGTTCCGCCTTCATAAGTGTGAATATTGTTGGCGTAGGAATAAATATTACTGGCGAAGCCGTCGTTGTACTGAAGCGCCAGTTCGATGGAAATTCCGTCCTGCTCCGCTTCGGCATAAATCGGTTCATGAAGAACTTCCCGGCTGCTGTTCAAGTGTTCCACGTACGAAATGATACCGCCTTCGTAGTAAAACTCCTTCTTCCCGTTGCCGTGCTCTTCACGCTTGTCTTCCACCGTAATAGTCAGACCGCGGTTCAGAAACGCAAGTTCTCTGAGACGCGTCGTGAGCGTTTCGAAATCATATTCCTGACCTTCTTTGAAGATCTCAGGGTCCGGTTTGAAATGAATCTGTGTTCCGGTCTTATCCGTCGTATCGATTTCTTCGACGTCTTTTTGCGGGACGCCGTGGCGGAAATCCTGATGATACAGTTTACCGTCCCGGTGCACGTGTACTTCGAGATAATCGGAAAGAGCGTTCACTACAGAAGCTCCGACGCCGTGCAGACCGCCCGAGACTTTGTAACCGCCGCCGCCGAACTTACCGCCGGCGTGAAGAACGGTCATGATCACCTCAACGGCCGGACGTCCGGTCTTTTCCTGGATACCGACGGGAATACCGCGCCCGTTATCCATAACCGTAATACTGTTATCTTCTTCGATAACCACCTGGATATGGTCACAGTGGCCGGCCATCGCTTCATCAATACTGTTATCGACTATTTCCCACACCAGGTGATGGAGACCCTTTTCGTTCGTCGAGCCTATATACATACCCGGACGTTTACGTACCGCTTCCAGACCTTCGAGCACCTGAATCTGATTCTCATCATACGCCTGTTCTTTACCTCTTTGAATCTCTTCACTCATAGTTTCACCCACAGTCCTTGTTTCTTTTGATTATTTATCAAGCGCTTCTTCCATCTCTTCCGAATAGTCATCCAGTTTATCCAGGGTGTTCTGCATTTTTCCACGCTTTTTCAGGGTGGCTACAGAAAGGGGACTGAAATAGAGCACCTCTTCCGTAACAACCATCGCTTTCGGCTCATACCCCTCCGTCTCCACCACCTGCTTTTCTTTTCTTCTGTTGAAGACCATCTCTTCCGTAATGGTGGAAGAACTGAGCAGTTCGCAGTCAATGATGGCTACGACCTCTTCGGATTTCACTATGTTGCCTTCACCTATATGAATGAACAATAGGACACCTCATTTCTTTCTTATTCCTTCTTCGATATAAAAAAGTTCCGCTTCCTGCAGTGCTTCGTGTTCGATACCGTCGATACTCGTCGTCGAGACGAACGTCTGGACTTTTCCACGAATCGTATGGAGCAGATGAGACTGCCGGTAGTCATCCAGTTCACTGAGGACATCATCAAGCAGCAGAACCGGGTACTCTCCGGTTTCTTTATTGATCAGTTCTATTTCGGCCAGTTTCAGGGAAAGGGCAGTCGTCCTCTGCTGTCCCTGGGAGCCGTATGTCTGGACGTCTCTGCCGTTCACATAAAAGACGAGATCGTCCCGGTGAGGTCCGGCGAGGGTCGTCCCTCTTTCAATCTCTTTCGTTTCGATCCCGTGGAATTTTGCTATATAACTTTCTTTGATAGCGTCAAGATCCATATCCTCCGACACATCAAGACTCGGTCTGTAGAAAATCTCAAGTTTCTCCAGTTCCCGGCTGATGCCCCGGTGGATCGGAGCTGCCCATTCTCTCAAAAGATTCAGAAACTGGAAGCGCCGCTCCACGATAATCGCTGCATGTTCGATAAGCTGTTCGGTAAGTACGTGCAGCATGGTCGCATCTTCATTGCGACGGCGCTGCAGGTCTTTCAGAAGATGGTTCCGCTGTCTCAGAACTTTCTGATACTGACCCAGGTGATAAATATACCTCGGCTGGATCTGTCCGATTTCCATGTCTATGAAACGGCGGCGCACCTGCGGATTCCCCTTTACGAGGTTCAGGTCTTCAGGTGCGAACATGACGACATTAAGGGCACCGATGTAATCACTGAGCCGCCTCTGCTCGATATGATTCAGTTTCGCTTTCTTCCCTTTTTTGGAGAGGACGATTTCCATCGGAAAACGGCTGTTCCGTTTTATAATCGTACCTTTTATTTTAGCATACTCCGCGTCCCACTGTATGAGTTCTTTATCCCTCGGAGTACGATGTGATTTCGTGAAAGCGAGTAAATAAATCGATTCCATCAAATTCGTCTTCCCCTGAGCATTTTCTCCGATGATGACGTTGATCGTGTCGTCGAACTCGAGAGCAAGTCTGTCGTAATTTCTGTAAGTAGTCAGGGCTATATCTTTAATATGCATCAGATCGCTTCTCCATCTACTGTTCGGAGACGACTTCGTATGCTCCGAACTCCTCAATTTCAACGACGTCACCGATCCGGAGCTTCCGGCCCCGTCTGGATTCGGGTTCACCGTTTACCAGTACTTCAAATTCGGAAAGAAGCATTTTCACCATTCCGCCCGATTCTGCAACGTTCGCCAATTTGAGGAATTGCCCAAGCTGGATCTGTTCGGTCGTTATTTCAATTTTTTCGCTCATCTCCGTCACCTTTATTCTCTAAGTAGTATCTATTTATCTATTTTACTAAAGATAAGGGGTTATGAAAAGGAAAGGGCCTTACTTTATCGGGGAGGTGGGAAAAGTTTCCGGAGCGGTCAAGAAACCCGTCACAACCGGTTACAGTCCCTTTTAGATCAAAACCTGAAAAAAGAGTTATCCACAGTGGATAACTCTTTCTCACGTTACACGTAATTAATACGTACGGACCGGCAGGATGAGCTGAAGTATGGAATCATCGTCAACAGGAGTGATCAGGAACGGCCGCATCGCTCCTGTAAAAGATATTTTTACCTGAGTTGCATCGATCGCCCTCAGGGCATCCATCATGTATTTGGCGCTGAACGATATTTTCAGTTCTTCCCCGTCGATTGTGTCAGCCGTCACTTCTTCCGTTACGTTACCGACTTCCGGAGAATTTCCGTGAATTTCAATCTGGTTGTTTTCTTTCGTAAGCAGACGTACGACGTTGTTTCTGTTTTCTTTAGCCAGCAAAGAAGCACGATCCACGGATTGAAGCAGTTCTTTGGAATCGATAAGTACCGTCGTTTTGCTTTCGTTCGGAATAAGACGGGATGTCTCCGGATAGTTACCTTCGAGAAGACGTGACAGGAAATATAAATGTTTTGTCCGGAAGAGGATCTGGTTATCCGTAATGCTGATCTGTACCGAGTCTCCCGTATCATCGAGAATTTTGTTCAGTTCACTGAGACTCTTCCCGGGGATGACGACGGAAGGAAGGTTCAACGTTTCTTCCGTTTCCAGGCTGATTTTTCTTGAAGCGAGACGGTGGCTGTCGGTTGCTACGAACTGAAGATTCTCTTCTTCCGTACTCACGTGCACTCCTGTCAGAATCGGTCGGGTCTCGGAAGTGGAAACGGCGAATCCGGTCTGTTTGATCAGTCTTTTCAGAAGATCCGTAGGCATATCGAAACTGTTTTCCGTACGCAGTTGCGGAAGAGACGGGTATTCTTCGGCGTCCTGGCCATTCAGGTGAAATTCTGCACTTCCGGAACGGATCGTTACGTTTTTCGTATGATCGCTTTCTATTTCCACGGTATTATCCGGAACTTTACGTACGATATCAGGAAAGTACTTTGCCTGTAGAACGATGCTTCCCGGTTCAATGTTTTCGATATGGACCGTTCCGTCTTCCTCGGCGGGTATGAAAGATTCGATGGAGATGTCGGAGTCACTCCCCGTAAGTTTTACTCCTTCTGTCGTAGCTTCCAGTTTCATTCCTGTAAGAATCGGAATTGCCGTACGGGAAGATATGGCTTTCATTACATCCTGGACACTTTCCATCAGTTGATCACGCTGAATAGCGAATTTCATTCATGAGTCCTCCTAAAGTGAATATATTAATTATTATTATTAAAAAAATAGTAGTAATAGTAATAGGGCGTGTGGATTTGTGGATAACTGTAATTATCTCATGACTCATATAATTATCCACATGTGTATAACCTGTGTGCGAATGTGTACCTGTTATTCACACTATACCCAGGCTCTACGTTTTCAACTGTTCTGTAATCTCATCGAGTTCCCTGTGAAGCTGCTGATCATTACTCAGCATATTCGTAATCTTTTCATGGGCATGAATGACTGTCGTATGATCGCGTCCCCCGAATTCTTCCCCGATTTTAGGAAGGGAGGCATCAGTGAGCTCCCTCGATAAATACATGGCAACCTGGCGGGGGAACGCTACGGATTTCGTCCGTTTTTTCGCAGGAAAATCTTCCATGCGGATGTTGAATTTCTCAGCGACGACTTCCTGGATATCGCCGATTGTAATGACTTTCGGCTTCTTGTTCGGAATAATGTCCTTCAGAGCTTCTGCCGCCAGCGAAGCGTTGATATCCCGATTGATCAGGGAGGAATAGGCCACCACTCTGATCAGTGCTCCTTCGAGTTCACGGATGTTGGTATCGATCTGGTTGGCGATATAAAGCATGACCTCATTCGGGATCTCGAGTCCTTCCGCTTTAGCTTTTTTTCTGAGGATCGCAATTCTCGTCTCAAGATCCGGCGGTGTGATATCCGTAATCAGTCCCCACTCAAAGCGGGAGCGGAGCCTGTCTTCGAGCGTCGGTATCTCTTTCGGGGGACGGTCACTTGAAATGACGATCTGTTTGCTTTCTTCATGAAGAGTATTGAATGTATGGAAGAACTCTTCCTGGGTCTGTTCTTTCCCCGCAAGGAACTGGATGTCGTCTATAAGAAGAACGTCCACGCTCCGGTATTTGTTTCGGAAATTCACGGCTTTGTTATCACGGATCGAGTTGATGAATTCATTCGTGAATTTTTCGGATGTAATATATACGACTTTCGCATTCGGGTTGTGATCCAGTACGTAATGCCCGATCGCGTGCATCAGGTGGGTTTTGCCAAGCCCGACGCCCCCGTAGATGAACAGGGGGTTATAAGCCCTTGCCGGAGCTTCCGCAACGGCCAGAGAGGCTGCGTGAGCGAACCGGTTCCCGCTTCCGATGACGAACGTGTCGAACGTATATTTGGAATTCAGCATGCTCGTCGGAGATTCTTCCCCGTCTTTAAGATCCGGAGGTTTGGAGGAGAGTTTTACGTCTTCGAGAGACTCCTCTTTCGTTTCCGGGATGATGAATTTCGTTTTCAGTTCCGATCCCGTCACTTCGATCAATGTTTCTTTTATTAATTTCTGATACTGGTTCTCGAGCCAGTCCCTCGCGAATTCATTCGGAGCTATGATGGTGAGCGTATCTTCGTCGAGAGAGTGAGCTTTCGTCGCTTTCAGCCAGGTCTCAAAGCTCGGTTTGCTGATTTTCTCTTTCATCTGCTCCAGAGTGGCATTCCATAACTCATGGATATTTTCCAACCCTTTCACCCCTTTCCTGTTCCAATAAAGAAAAGCTTTTTGTTCGTTTTACATAACAAAAAGCTATAATTTTTCGCTTTAACATAAAAAATGTCTTTTAAACTGTTGTGGATGTACGATAGGGTATGAATAAAGGACTCAGTCGTTTTTTACCCATTATCCACACCTTTGTGTATAAGTATGTCTACACCCCTGTGAAAAACTATCCACATATTACCCACAAGCTGTGGATAATATAAAATCGGGCAGGAATTGATTTCACTGTTAAACACAAATATAATATCAAATAAATCGCAGTCTTGCAATGAATCACAGGAACTTATCCACAATTTCTACAGCTTGAGGAAAAAACATATCCACACCACCATATTTTGTGGTTAACCTGTAGATTAGTGCTGTGGATAGAAACGAGAACTGAAAATGTTGTGCACACTGGAGGTGGACAGCTTATTTTTTGGTTGTTGTAGTACAGATGCTGTTGTAAGACACCTCTGAAAAAAGAACTCCCCTTAAATTAGTAATTGACATCATTTTTTAAATATGATTATAATGATTAGGACTGCCTATGACATGAGAAACAACATGTAAATCCCATCAGGAGGTGTGTATATAATGAAACGTACATTTCAACCAAATAATCGTAAGCGCAAAAAAGTACACGGATTCCGTACACGTATGAGCACGAAGAACGGCAGAAAAGTTCTTGCTCGTCGTCGTCGTAAAGGAAGAAAAACGTTATCCGCATAAGACCACTGAAGTAATCAGTGGTTTTTTTTCTAGGTTCTGCCATTCGTGTCGGAGTGATGATCGCCACTTGGTGTTCTCCGGCCTTTGGGACAGAACTTTTTTAATGCAGATAAGAGGTTGTGAGAACTGTGCAGAAAGCATACAGAATCAAAAAAAACAAAGAATTTCAGACGGTCTTCAAAAAAGGGAAATCTTTTGCCAACAGGCAGCTGGTTCTTTATTATTATAAAAAAGATCAGCCTCATTTCCGGATTGGACTATCCGTGAGTAAGCGGATAGGCAATGCTGTAATGAGAAATAAAGTGAAGAGGTACCTGCGTCAGGCTTTTCAGGAGATGGAAGAGGACCTTCATCAGGAATATGACTACGTAGTGATTGCCAGAAAACCGGTGAACACGATGGAGTACCACGAACTGAAGCAAAGTCTTCAGCACGTCTGCAGGCGTTCCGGTGTTTTGAAAAAGAAATTGAAATAAAATGTTCATGGAATGATTCCTTAATAAGTGCTAGTATGAAAAAGGAAATATGAAGTTTCAGTAAGGAGGAAGGAACGTTGCGTAAAAAGCTGAGCATATTGCTCGCAATGGCGGGAGTACTGCTATTCCTTTCCGGGTGTACGCAGATTAATCAGGATGTTTCTGCGGATAGTACCGGATTCTGGAATGAATTCGTAGTCTGGCCGTTATCACAGACGTTGTTGTTTTTCGCTGATTTCTTAAGCGGAAGTTATGGATTGGCAATCATTACGGTGACGATCATCATTCGTCTGGTCTTGTTGCCGTTGAACGTTAAACAGTTGAAAAGTTCGAAATCGATGCAGGATATTCAGCCTCAACTGCAGGAATTAAGACAGAAATACAGTTCGAAAGATGCTCAGACGCAGCAGAAGCTGCAGCAGGAAACGATGAATCTTTTCCAGCAGAACGGTGTCAACCCGCTGGCCGGATGTCTGCCTATCATCGTTCAGATGCCGATACTGATCGGTTTCTATCACGCAATTATGAGAACACCCGAAATACAGACACATAACTTCATGTGGCTCGAACTCGGTTCTCCGGATCCGTTTCTCGCTATATTGACAGCTGCCACTACGTTCCTTCAGCAGAAGCTGATGATGGCAGGCATGTCGGGAGCAGCAGGTGCGAACCCTCAGATGCAGATGATGCTTTACATCATGCCGCTGATGATCGGTACATTCGCATTCTTCTTCCCGTCCGCCCTTGCTCTCTACTGGATCGTGGGTAACGTGTTCATGATTTTACAGACGATATTTATACGTAAACCGATGATGAACAAATCGACAGGAGGCGCAAATCAGTGAAGCAAATGACTGCTACAGGCTCATCAGTGAAAGAAGCGGTCGACTCTGCCCTGGCCGAACTTCGGACAACAGAGGACCGGGTTGATGTGGAGATACTGGATGAAGGCAGAAAAGGTTTTCTTGGATTCGGAGCAAAACCGTCCATTGTCAAAGTGACGAAGAAAAAAGATCTGGAAGAAGAAACAGTCGCCTACATTCAGAACGTAGCAGCTCAGATGGGACTTACTGTGAGCGTCGATACGAAAAGAAAGAACCGGGAAATCTATGCCGATATTTCCGGGGAAGACATAGCCAGACTGATCGGAAAACGCGGGCAGACACTGAATGCCCTGCAGTACCTGACTCAGATGGCTGTAAACAATTCGGCTGAACAGCTCATGAGTGTCACCCTCGATGCAGAAGGTTACCGGGAACGTCGTCGCGAGACGCTGAAGCAGCTGGCTGAGCGTAAGGCAGAACAGGCGCTCGTGAGACAGCAGCAGGTGAAACTAGAACCTATGCCTTCCTACGAACGGAAAATCATTCATGCGGCTCTCCAGAGAAACAGACGGGTAGAGACGGATTCGGCCGGAAAAGATCCGAACCGCTCCGTCGTTATCCGCCCTGTGCAATAGAATAGCTGCAACCCTTTTCCCGCCAGGCTTCCCTGGCGGGTTTTTGTATGCGGAAAAAAGGTTTTTTGCCTTCCGGCTTTTTCGTGACTTTCGGAGCCTGGCACTTCGGGTGAAGGTAACGATTACGCAGGAAACGTGACGTCTGTGCATCATTGTACAGCCGGAAGGTAACGATAAAGTGGGAAACGTGACGTTTAAAGACTGGAAAACCCCCTGAAGGTCACGATAATCCGGGTCCTCCTGAAGCCCCGGGAGATTCTTTTAAGCTGTGAAGCAGGAACTTGATATTTATCCCCAAATCATGCTAATCTTAACTGTTAGTTATTAACGATAAACTTATCCACATGTGGATATTTCAATAAAGAAGGAGGTGCGATGTATGGATACCGATACGATTGCGGCTATTTCTACCCCGACAGGAGAAGGAGCGATTGCGATTGTCCGCCTGAGCGGGGATGATGCAGTTTCCAGAGCGAATGAACTGTTCCAGGGGAAAGATTTGACGACTGTCGATTCTCATACGATGCACTATGGAAAATTACTGGACCCGGAAACGGGTGAAATAGCGGAAGAAGTGATGGCGTCGGTCATGCGTGCACCGAAAACCTTCACCCGGGAAGATATCGTTGAGATCAACTGTCACGGCGGGCTCGTGTCCGTGAACCGTGTCCTTGAAATCGTTCTGGCTCAGGGAGCGAGACTTGCCGAGCCCGGAGAATTCACGAAACGTGCTTTTCTGAACGGACGAATCGACTTGTCGCAGGCGGAAGCAGTCATGGACCTTATCCGTGCCAAAACGGACAGAGCGATGAACGTGGCGTTGAAGCAGATGGACGGCCGGTTGTCCGGTCTGATCCAGAATCTGCGACAGAAACTTCTGGAAACACTTGCCCAGGTGGAAGTGAATATCGACTATCCGGAGTATGATGACGTCGAGGAAATGACGAACGACATCATGCAGGAGAAAACGGCGGAAGTCCGTGATGAGATCGAAAATCTTCTGCAGACGGCAAAGCAGGGGAAGATTCTGCGCGAAGGCCTGGCTACGGCTATCATCGGCCGTCCGAACGTCGGGAAGTCATCACTGATGAACACGCTCGTCCATGAAAACAAAGCGATTGTCACCGAAGTTCCGGGGACGACGCGGGACGTGATCGAGGAATATGTAAACGTGAGAGGAGTGCCGCTCAGACTGGTGGATACAGCCGGCATCCGGGAAACCGAGGACATCGTCGAACGGATCGGAGTAGAGCGCTCGCGTCAGGTGCTGACGGAAGCGGATCTCATTCTACTTGTGTTAAACTATGGAGACGAGCTTACGGAAGAAGACGTGAAGCTTTTTGAAGCGGCTCGCGATATGAACATGATTGTATTGCTGAACAAGACGGATCTTGAACAGAATATAGATATAGAACGTGTGAAAGAATTAGCCGGGGACAACCCGGTCATTTCCACTTCCCTCATTCAGGAAGAGGGAATCGATCAGCTTGAGAACGCGATCTCTTCCACATTCTTTGAAGGAGAAATCGACAGCGGAGATATGACGTACGTATCGAACGTACGGCACGTTCAGCTTTTGAAGCAGTCCAAACAGGCGCTGGAAGATGCGCGCGAAGGTATGGAAATGGGAGTGCCGATCGACGTCGTTCAGATCGATGTGACGAGAACGTGGGAACTGCTTGGTGAAATTGTCGGTGACACTGTCGGAGAAAGTCTTATTGATGAATTATTCTCGCAGTTCTGCTTAGGGAAATAAAATTTTAAAGGAGAGATCTCGAATGACTTATGATGCAGGTCATTACGACGTTATTGTTATAGGAGCCGGTCATGCCGGAGTCGAAGCGGCTGCAGCTTCCGCGCGGCGCGGCGCGAAGACGCTCATGCTCAGTCTGAATCTGGATATGATTGCGTTCATGCCATGTAATCCTTCGATCGGCGGTCCCGCCAAAGGAATCGTGGTACGTGAAGTGGATGCTCTCGGGGGTCTGATGGGCCGCGTCATCGATAAGACCCATATACAGATGCGCCTTCTGAACACAAGAAAGGGTCCGGCCGTACGCGCTTTGCGTGCTCAGGCGGATAAACCTCTTTACCTGAAAGAGATGAAACGTCTGCTTGAAAATCAGGAAAACCTCACCCTTCGCCAGGGAATGGTGGAGAAGATTCTTGTAGAGGACGATCAGGTCAAAGGAGTCGTAACGGAAACGAAAGCGGCATACTATGCTCCAAGCGTCATCGTGACAACCGGTACGTTTATGAGAGGACGTGTCATCATCGGTGATCTGTCTTATGAAAGCGGACCGAACAACCAGCGTCCGACCGTCACGCTTTCCGAGCAGCTCGAAGAACTGGGTATCGAAATGGTACGGTTCAAGACCGGAACGCCGATGCGTGTAAACAGCCATACGATCGATTACTCGAAAACGGAGATTCAGCCCGGGGAAACGGAACCGCGCTCGTTCTCCTATGAAACGACCGAATTCATTACCGACCAGATTCCGTGCTGGCTGACGTATACGAATGAAACGACTCACGAAGTCATTAACGAAAACCTCGGTCTGTCCCCGATGTATTCGGGAATGATCAAAGGTACAGGGCCTCGTTACTGCCCATCCATTGAAGATAAAGTTGTGCGCTTCAACGACAAGCCACGTCACCAGATCTTCCTGGAACCGGAAGGCCGGGACACGGAAGAGGTGTACGTCCAGGGGCTGTCCACTTCTCTTCCGGAATACGTGCAGAAGCAGATGATGGAAACAGTACCGGGACTCGAAAACGCAGAAATTATGCGGGCCGGCTATGCGATCGAGTACGATTCTGTCGTGCCGACACAGCTGTGGCCGAGCCTCGAAACGAAACAGATTGACGGGCTGTTTACAGCCGGTCAGATCAACGGGACTTCCGGGTATGAAGAAGCGGCCGGTCAGGGACTGATGGCAGGGATCAACGCTGCTGCCAAAACGCTTAATCTGGAACCGTTGATTCTCGATCGTTCCGAAGGATATATCGGAGTTATGATTGATGATCTGGTCACGAAAGGTACAAGAGAACCGTACCGTCTCCTTACTTCCCGTGCCGAGTTCCGTCTCATGCTTCGTCACGATAACGCGGATCTCCGCCTTACGGAAAAGGGATACGAGCTCGGCCTCATTCCGGAAGAGCGCTATAATCGTTTCACAGAGAAACGCCGCAAGATTGAAGAAGAGAAGAAACGTCTCGAAAATGAAATCGTCAAGGCTACGGAAGACGTGCAGGACATCGTGAAAGAATCGGGTACGACGCCTCTGAAAGAAGCTGTACGGGCGAGTGACCTTCTGCGCCGGCCTGAAATCGACTACAGCTATATCGAACGTCTCACTCCTTCCGACATTGCTCTGACAGCGGATGAAAAAGAACAGGTAGAGATTCAGATCAAATATTCCGGTTATATTAAAAAATCTCTGGAACAGATCGAGAAGATGAGAAATATGGAATCCAAAAAAATACCGGACGACATCGACTACGATGCTATTCAGGGTCTCGCTTCCGAAGCGGCAGACCGTTTGAAAGCCGTACAGCCGCTCTCTGTCGGCCAGGCCTCGAGGGTTTCCGGTGTGAATCCGGCTGATATATCGATTCTGCTTGTCTACATCGAACAGGGAAATGTAGCCCGGGTTTCCGGCTGAGGAAGGACGTAAGATATGGATATTTCTACTTTTCAAAACAAATTGAAAGAACAGGGAATCGAGCTTACGGAGAAACAGCTCGATCAGTTCGAAAAATATTGGGAAATGCTTGTCGAGTGGAATGAAAAAATGAACCTGACCGCTATTACGGAAAAAGGGGAAGTGTATGAGAAACATTTCTATGATTCTCTGACGGCTGCCTTTTACCATGACTTCTCCGGCCCGCTCCGCATCTGTGATGTCGGGGCGGGGGCAGGTTTTCCAAGTCTTCCGCTGAAAATCGTGTTTCCGGAACTGAAGGTTACGATCGTCGATTCCTTGAAAAAGAGAATCGGTTTCCTGAACCATTTAGCTACGGAGCTTGAGTTGAACGATGTGGCTTTCTATCACGACCGCGCCGAGAATTTCGGCAAGAACGGTAAATTCCGGGAAAAGTATGATCTCGTCCTCGGACGTGCTGTCGCCCGGATGTCTGTGCTGAGTGAACTGTGCCTGCCGCTTGTGAAAAAAGGCGGGTTCCTCATCGCCATGAAAGGGCCGAACGCCCAGGAAGAGATGGACACAGCAGAATCCGCCATTTCTATCCTAGGCGGAGAGACGAAGGATGTGCACAGCTTCACGCTTCCGGAAGACGGAGCGGAGAGAAGTATTATACGCATTGAAAAGCGCCGGAAAACCCCTGGTAAATACCCGAGAAAAGCAGGAACTCCGAATAAAGTTCCTCTTTCCTGAAAACAGACGAAAAATCCCCCTTCCTGTTGGAAGAGGGATTTTTTTCGTTATGGTTTCAGAACGACTTTAATGTTGCCGTCTTCTTTTTTATCGAAAATATCGTACCCTTTGGCCGCATCCTCAAGAGGAAGGCTGTGGGTGATGATATCGGTCGGATCCAGTTCATTGTTCTCGACCATGTCATACAGCTTCGGCATCAGGTGGATGACAGGCGCCTGACCCATTGTCAGGGAAACGTTCCGGCTGAAGAAATCACCAAGCGGGAAGGCGTTGGCGTCTGTACCGTATACGCCGGTAAGCTGGACGACTCCGAACTTCCGTACAGCCTGGGAAGCTGTGATAATCGGATGGATCGTTCCGAACTGGTTATCTTCATCGGAACCGAATTTCTCCCCTTTCGGTACCGTTCCGTCCATGCCGACACAGTCGATGACGACGTCAGCTCCGCCTTTGGTGTTTTCATGAAGGAGGGAGCCGATGTCCGGATTATTGGAGAAGTTATAAGTTTCCACGTTATTCGTCTTCTCGGCATGACTGAGGCGATGATCGACCTGATCGACGGCGATTACGCGTGCTGCCCCTTTCATGCGGGCGAACTTCTGAGCCATGAGGCCGATCGGTCCGCTTCCGAGAATGATGACGGTATCTCCTTTTTTCACCCCGCTGTTTTCCACACTCCAGTAAGCTGTCGGCATTACATCGGAGAGGAAGAGGACGCTTTCATCTTCCAGTTCGCTGTTCTCCGGAACTTTAAAGGAAGTGAAATCAGCATACGGAACGCGAAGGTACTCCGCCTGGCCGCCGGGGAAGTTCCCGAACATTTCTGTAAATCCGAAAAGACCGCCCGGTTCGCCGTGCGGGTTGGATTCGTCACACTGGCTTTCCATCTGGTTCTTACAGAAGAAACATTCCCCGCACCCGATGTTGAACGGAATAACGACTCTGTCGCCTTTTTTCAGGTTTTTCACTTCAGGGCCGACTTCTTCTACGATACCCATCGGCTCGTGTCCGACGACGTAGTCCTGTTCGGGCTTAAGTCCGCCTTTATAAAGGTGTAAGTCGGAGCCGCACACGCCGCTCGCTGTTATTTTCACGATCATGTCGCTCGGTTCTTGTATGGAAGGAGCTGCTACATCTTTTACCTGCATGTTTTCTTTATCCTGGAACGTTACTGCTCTCATGTTGGTATCTCACTCCTTTTCTGGTATTGGAGACAATATATCCTTTTACTTCCAGTAATAAACATGTAGGGTGAAGGATTTTCACTATTAAAGTGCCTGGCACGTGGGGCAGTAGTACAATCGGCGGTTGCCGGCTTCCATTTTCTCTATTTTCGTCCGGCATATGTGACACGGCTGAAACGAGCGACGAAATACCCAGTGCCGGTACTGGTTTCTTGTTTTTCCTTCTGCTTTCATCCGTTCTGCAATATCTGGATCGACGGTGATTCCTTTGTAGCGGTAGGATTGTTCCATAAGGGTAATCGTAGCCTCTGTCGCTTTCTCGATCTGCTGTGGCGTGGAGTCTATGGGTCTCAGGGAAGGGTGGATACCTGCGAGAAAAAGGATTTCGCTCCGTAAGTAGTTTCCGATACCGGCTACGAAAGACTGGTCCAGAAGCAGGGTGGTCCATCTCCGTCTGAAGAAACGTTTGCTCGTGTACCGTTCTCTCAGCTGTTCTTTCGTCACAGTCTCGGATAAAATATCCGGTCCGACTTTTCTTATGAAAGGATGATCAGGTACTTCCTCGTCTCTCAGCACTTCGATGTCCGAAGCACTGTATAAAAGAGCGGACTTTTTTTCGTTATGAATCGCCAGTCGGAGCTGCCGGTTCGTCTTCGGGTAGTTGTAGGCATTCCTGATCATCCATTTCCCATACAGCTGGTTGTGGGAATAGATGGTGTACCCATTGTCAAAGCGGGTAAGCATCGCTTTTCCTTTCGTATCTACGCCGGTTACGGTCGCCCCGGTCAAAATATCCTCATATCCCTCCAGTGTTTCAAAAGCGAAAGATATATCAAGGACTTCCCTGTCTTTCAGGGCTTTCTCCACCGCATCAGCGGCTTTCCGTATTTCTGGTCCTTCCGGCATAGCGGATCTCCTCTCAATAAAAAATCTTTAATAAAAAGGACGTAAGCAGTCGGATCAAAGGTTCTTCCTGCTTACGCCCCGGCTTCTCCCGGTTGGTTCCACTTTTAGCTTATCCAGTTCCGCTGACCAGAAACTTGGAACCCAGGCAGTCCGGCCCGGCAAAAAAGAAAGAGCACTTTTTGACTGTCCGTCTGCCTGCGCCTTCGTTTCTGAACGGTCAGCTCCACTTTTAGCTGGACATGTAGAGGCCGCCGTTGATGTGGATGAACTGGCCGGTCATGTATGTCGAGTCGTCGGATGCGAGCAGGACATAGCTGCCTACGTGCTCCACCGGCTGACCCGGACGTCCCATCGGTGTATTCGTACCGAACTGTTCCACTTTATCCTCATCAAACGTGGCAGGGATCAATGGTGTCCATATCGGTCCGGGCGCTACTCCGTTCACACGTATACCTTTATTTACAAGCTGCTGGGCCATGGAACGGGTGAACGCTACGACGGCACCTTTCGAAGAAGTATAGTCCACGAGCTGAGGGTTCCCTGTATACGGGTTGATGGAAGCCGTATTGATAATAGAGCTTCCTCTCTCCAGGTGAGGGATGGCCGCTTTCGTCAGATGGAACATAGAGAAGATATTCGTCCGGAACGTCTGCTCCAGCTGTTCTGCCGAAATGTTCAGCAGGTCGTCCGTCGGATGCTGCTCCGCCGCATTGTTTACGAGTACATCCAGTTTACCGAACTCGCTGAGGGTTTTTTCGACGATATTTTTACAGTGCGTTTCATCACCGACGTCTCCCGGGAGAAGGAGCGCTTTTTGACCTTCCGCTTCGATAAGCTTTGCGGTATCTTCGGCGTCCTGGTGTTCTTCCAGATAAGAGATGGCTACATCGGCACCTTCCCTGGCATAACCGATAGCTACGGAGCGGCCGATGCCGCTGTCGGCTCCTGTAATCAGAGCGACTTTCCCTTTCAGTTTGTTACCGCTCTGGTAATCTTCATCCGCGTGAAGCGGTTTCGGGTCCATTTTTCCTTCCACGCCGGGCTGATGCGATTGTCCCTGCTTCGGCTGTCCTTCTGTCTGTCGATCAAAACGTTCCATGTTAAGATCCTCCTTCTATATAAGTTAATGATTTATAGTGATAGTCAGTAGTTACGCTTTCTAACTTCTATCATTCCACCTGTGAAAAAAATCAAACTCCCCTTCCATAATTTGTCCGTGTGCGATAAGATGAACGATAACTTTTATAAGAGGGGGGAAGGATATGAAACTGGAATCCGCACGACTGACTCTGCGTCCATACCGGGAGACGGATGCAGAACGGGCAGCTGAGCTGGCGAATGATAAGGAGATAGCCCGGAGAACCTTCGTGCCGCATCCATATACGGTGGAGCACGCCGAAACGTGGATCGCCACGCACGAAGAAGCGATAGAAGAAGGCACGGCGTACCCTCTTGCAATAATCGAAAAGGAAAGCGGAGAGCTTACTGGTACGATGACGCTGCGAGTGAACCGGAAACATAAAAACGGCGAGCTCGCCTATTGGGTCGGGCGGCCGTTCTGGGGGAAAGGGTATGCTTCGGAGGCGGCCCGCTGCATTGCAGACTTCGGATTCGATGAGCTTGAGCTTGAACGTATGTGGGGAAGAGCGATGGCGGATAATATCCCTTCCCAGCAGGTGATGAAGAAAGTCGGGCTCCGATATGAAGGCGCGTTACGTCATGAGGTTTTCCATGACGGAGAGTTCAGGGACACCTACATGTACGGAATGATCCGGGCGAACCGCTCCGACAAATAGGGAAAAGCCGGCATGAGTTCAGAACTCGTGCCGGCTTTTTTTCATGTCAGGGATAACCGCTCGATAATGACGTCGGCGACCTGTTCTTCAGTATAACCGTCCGTAAGAAACCGTTCGTGGTGATCGCGATAGACGGATTTCCTTTCTTCGAACAGCTGACGGATCTCTTCTGTCGTTTTATTACGGAGGACAGGGCGGTCTTCCATCAGTTCGTCGATCCTGCTTTTCCATATTTCCCAGGAAATATCGAGAAATACTACGTGGCATTGTTCCATACACACGTCTCTGATTTCTTCCTGCAAAAAAGCGCCCCCTCCGAGAGAAAGAATAGTGCCGGGCTGTTTTGCATAGTAAGAGATAAATTTTTTCTCTTCATCGCGGAACATCTTTTCCCCGTACGCCTTGAACATGTCGCGTATTTTCATATCGTGATACCGTTCGATTTCTTTGTCGACATCGATGAACGTACGGTTCAGTTTCTCACTGAGAAGGGAACCGACCGTCGTTTTACCGACTCCCATAAATCCGATGATGGCAATGCTTTTTTCCATAGTGAAAATCTCCCTGCCTATTGATATTTGCGCAGCTGAGCGATCGTTTTGTCCAGTTCTTCAATCGGTATCTGGCCCGGCGCTGAGGCGTGCTTTCCTACAGCGTACGTAATGACGGAACCGAAATACCACGCAAACATCCGGGTTACGGTACCGAGTCCGCCCATCGCCATCGTAATGACCGGTATGCCGAGGGAACGTTTTGCTCCTTCCGTGACGGTAAGAAGGCGGAGGACATCCTGTTTATTCTCCGGAGTGACGGCCAGTTTCGCGTAATCTGCCCCTTTCTTCTCAGCCTCCCGGAGAATGGCGTGCATCTCTTCGGAGGAGGGGGTGGAGTCGAAATCGTGAAAGGATAAAATAAGCTGCTTGTTGTTCGAAGATGCCGCTTCTTTTACACGTTCAACGTCCTCCTCGGGCTGTCTGAGTTCAAAATCGAGAAGAGAGACGTGTGAGTTGGCAGCTACACGTTCGATCAGCTCCACTTTGTGGGACTGGTCGATATCGGTCTGGTCTCCTCCTTCTTTCTGGTCGCGGATGGTGAACAGAAGCGGGATGTCCTTTTTCACTTCTCCAATCGTTTCAAGAGTCTCGAGAACGTGGTCCGTGTCTGCAAGATTCCGGAAGTGATCGGCTCTCCATTCAAAAAGGTCCGGATTCTTCGGTACTATGGAACGCACTTCTTCCGTCACATCTTCCATCGTTTGTCCTGTGACGGGAGTACAGATATTCACATCGTTCTGTTTCAGCATGTATAAACCCTCCCCGTTGGTAATATGTGTTTCATTTTACTTGAAAGGGTAAGGGAACGACAGGGAAAAGGGGGAAAATTTAAAATTCTGCGGATTGCTGCACACATTTATTCAAGAAAACTTCGTCACAGAGCGGCAGAAATGTGTATAATTGGTACAGAATGAACGAACAGATGGAGTGATTAAAGTATGAATGATAAACAAAGAGTAGGAATCGTATTCGGCGGAAAGTCTGCCGAGCACGAAGTCTCCCTGCAGTCTGCGAAGAACGTCGTGGATGCGATCGACAAAGAGAAGTATGATGTAACGCTGATCGGTATCGATAAGCAGGGGAACTGGCATGTGAATGACGTAAGCAATTATCTGGAAAATGAAGACGACCCTGCCAACATCCGCCTTCACCATTCGGATGAAGCGGTGGCGCTTGTGCCGGGACGGGAAGAGAGCCAGGTTCTTCAAGTGTCAAAATCAGAGGCGCTGGAGCAGCTGGACGTCGTGTTCCCGATTTTACACGGGACACTCGGGGAAGACGGAAGCATTCAGGGGATGCTTAGAATCGCCAATCTCCCGTACGTCGGCCCGGACATCCTCGGCTCGGCCGTATGTATGGACAAAGATGTGGCCAAACGTCTGCTGCGCGAAGGGGGACTTGAGGTCGCGAAATCTCTCACTCTCCGTAAGAGAGCCAGAGGGGAGGTCACTTTCCACAAGGCAGCCCGTACTCTTGGTACGCCGTTCTTCATCAAGCCTGCCAGTCAGGGCTCCTCGGTCGGAGTAAGTAAAGTGAAAACAGAAGAGGAGTTTGAAGAAGCTCTGTCGGAAGCCTTTCTTTACGATAAAAAAGTTTTGATTGAAGAAAATGTGGACGGCAGAGAGCTGGAATGTGCCATCCTCGGCAACGAACAGCCGAAAGCCTCCCAGATCGGAGAAATCCTCCCGGCCGGAGACTTTTATTCCTACGAGTCGAAATATATTGATGAAAGCGGGGCCGGCCTGCAGCTGCCAGCGCAGCTGACGGATAACGAAAAAGAAAGAATCCGTACCGCTGCCGTTCGCGCCTTCGAAATTTTGGAGTGTGAAGGAATGGCCCGTGTCGATTTCTTCCTTACTGGAGAAGGGAAACTTGTCATCAATGAAATAAATACCATTCCCGGATTCACGAAAATAAGTATGTATCCGAAACTTTGGGATATAAGCGGTATCCCTTATCCGAAGCTGATCGATGAGCTTCTGCAGCTCGGAATCCAAAGATACGAACGCGACAATCAGTTAAAAAATACGGTGGAATAACGGAAAGCCCGGGCAGCTTGTGATGGCCCGGGCTTTTCATTATTTATTCAGTCTTTCCACGTTTCTTCAAGGACGCGCACCCAGTTTTTCCAGGCGATTTTCTCCAGTTCATCTTCAGTGAACCCATCTTCTTCCAAAGCTTCCAGCACTTTTCTGCTTCCGGTTACATCCTGAAGAACATCCGGGATTGTAGTACCGTCGAAGTCCGAACCGAAGGCCACGTGGTCCACGCCGACGAAATCGGCGATATAACGGAAATGGGCGATAATCTCCTCCATCGATACGTCCGTGTCGAACTTACCGTCCGCCCGCAACATGTTTACGGCGAAATTGATACCGATCACCCCGCCGGAATCAGCGATTGTCCTGATCTGTTCGTCCGTCAGGTTCCGGGCATTCGGACAGAGGGAGTGGACGTTCGAATGAGTGGCTACGACAGGCGCGACCGTTGCATGGGCGACATTCCAGAAACCTCTTTCCGTCAGATGGCTCGTATCTACCATAATACCGAGGTGGTTACAGTGATGCAGGAGTTCAAAGCCTTTCTCCGTGAGACCGTCCCCCGTGTCAGGGGAAGACGGATAACAGAAAGGGACGCCTTCTCCGAAATCATTATTTCTGCTCCATACCGGTCCGATGGAACGAAGGCCTGTTTTGTACAGGACATAGAGGGAGTCGAAGGATAAATCAATCGCTTCCGCTCCCTCTATGTGAAAAATTGCAGCCATTTTTCCCTGATCGATGGAATCTTTCAGTTCTTTTACGTTCCGGACGACCCGGAAGGTATGAGGGTTTTCTTTTTCCGTCCGAAAGAGCTGGGAAGCGAGCTTATGCGTGAAGGTAAGTGCTTCCGCCTGGGTAATCACTTCGGGGAGCGGGAATTTGTACCCGTTCTCATTCATGAAATCTTCCCGGTTCTCTTCCCTTTCCGGACTCGGAGTGTACATCGCAAAAAATCCACCAGCGAACCCTGATTTTTGGGCGCGTTCATAGTCGATATGTGTATGCTCCAGCGGATGGAAAAAAGAGGTGAGGCCATCCTGCAGGTGCAGCAGTGTGTCGTTGTGTCCGTCAAAAATCGGTATATTTTTCTTCATAAAAACTCCTCCTTCTGTGATTCATTCCCGTTAAAGAATCCGTTTAATTCATACTTTTCACCGGTGAATTATGATAAAATAAATAAAGACTCTAAAACATACGCAGTTTCATTATACTTGAAAATGTTCACGTACCTAATGATTCACGTGAAACATCGTATGTGCGATCGTAAAAAGGTGGTGTCTGATTTTGTTACATCCTTTCAGCCGCTTGTTCGGCTTAGGTGATAAGCCGGAGCCCGAAAACCGGGAGCAGGAGAAAGAATCATATAATCCCGATGAAGTTCTTCAAATTCCGATTGCCAAAATCCATCCGAACCGCTTTCAGCCCCGGACGGTTTTTAGTGCGGAGAAAATAGCCGAACTGGCTCAGACGTTACATACGCATGGAATGATTCAGCCCATCGTTGTACGCGAGGCCGAAGACGGAGAATATGAACTGATTGCCGGGGAACGGAGATGGCGCGCTTCCCAGTCTTTGGGATGGGAAACGATTCCTGCGATCATTCGCGAAATGACGAATACACAGACGGCTTCTGTAGCTCTGATTGAGAACCTGCAAAGGGAAGAACTCTCGGTCATCGAAGAGGCGACGGCTTACCGGAAGCTCCTCGAAATGCACGAATTGACTCAGGAAGCACTGGCACAGCGTCTCGGGAAGAGTCAGTCTGCCATCGCCAATAAGCTTCGACTGCTGAAACTTCCGGAAGCTGTACAGCAGGCCGTACTGGATAAAAATATTACGGAGCGCCACGCCCGGGCTCTCATTGCTTTAAAGGATACGGAAAAGATGGAAAAGCTGCTTCAGGAAATCATCGATGAAGGACTGAATGTGAAGCAGACGGAAGAGCGGATTGCGGAAATGAAAGATCCGAAAGAAAAGAAAAAATCTGCACCGAAGAAAAAGAAACCGAAAATCAAAGGTGTAAGTAAAGATATGAGAATCGCAATGAATACGATCCGCCAGTCTCTGGACATGGTGAAGGATACGGGTCTCGATGTAGAAACCGATGAAGAGGATTATGACGATTATTATCAGGTGACGATTAAAATTCCTAAAAATAAGCAATAACTTTCCGCAAGCTGCGCTTTCCCGTCGAAAGCTGTAGTTTTTCACAAAAGCGGTGGTATTCTTTAGAAAATGGCAGGTGTTGAAGGAATGGGAAAGATCATTTCTATCGCAAATCAAAAAGGGGGAGTCGGAAAGACGACGACCTCGGTGAACTTGAGTGCAGGTCTTGCGCATTTAGGATATAACGTTCTGCTCGTCGACATCGACCCTCAGGGAAACGCAACGAGCGGAGTAGGTGTGGAAAAAGGCGAGACGGAAAAGTGCATCTATAACGTGCTTATCGAAGAAGTAAGCATAACGAGCGTACTTAAACAGACCTCCACGGAACGTCTCGACGTCATTCCCGCCACTATTCAGCTGGCCGGTGCCGAAATCGAACTGGTCCCGGCGATTTCCCGGGAAGTCCGTCTGAAGAATGCTCTTGATGAAGTTAAAGAGAATTATGACTACGTCATCATTGACTGCCCCCCTTCACTCGGGCTGCTTACCCTCAATTCCCTCACAGCGTCCGATACGGTTATGATTCCTGTGCAGTGCGAATACTATGCCCTGGAAGGGTTGAGTCAGCTGCTTAACACCATCAGGCTGGTACAGAAGCATTTGAACAAACAGCTGCTGATCGAAGGTGTGGTACTTACGATGTTCGACGCCCGGACGAATCTGGCCTCCCAGGTGATGGAGGAAGTGAAGAAATATTTTCAGGATCGTGTGTATGAAGCAGTAGTACCGCGAAACGTCCGTCTCGGAGAAGCTCCGAGCTACGGGGAGCCGATCATCACCTATGACCCCCGTTCCCGCGGAGCCGAAGTCTATTTAGAACTCGCAAAGGAAGTGGTTGCCAATGGCGAAAGGGTTAGGTAGGGGTCTGAACGCTTTCTTTTCGGAAGAGGAAGCATCCAGAGATGAGCAGATAAAGGAAGTTTCACTGAACAAGTGTCGTCCCAATCCTTATCAGCCCCGGAAAGAATTCGAAGAAGAAGCGATTGAAGAACTGAAAACGTCCATTGAAGAACATGGCATTCTGCAGCCGATCATCGTTAGAAAAAGTATCCGCGGATACGAAATAGTAGTGGGAGAACGGAGGTTCCGCGCTGCAAAAATGGCGGGTCTCGAGAAGATCCCGGCGGTCGTAAGGGAAATGACCGACCAGCAGATGATGGAACTTGCGCTGCTGGAGAACCTGCAGCGGGAAGATTTGACCGCTCTCGAAGAAGGAGCGGCCTATCGCAACCTTATGGAAGAACTGGGCGTTACCCAGCAGGAACTTTCGGAACGTCTCGGAAAAAGCCGCTCCCATATCGCCAACCTCGTACGTCTCCTGTCACTTCCGCCCGAAATCACGCAAAAAGTGAATGAAGGACTGCTGACGATGGGACACGCCCGGGCTCTTTTAAGCCTCGAAGATGACAGTAAACTGCTTTCTGTAGCTGTGCGGATCGAGAACGAAGGACTGAACGTCAGACAGACGGAGCAGCTGGTGTCCCGCCTGAATCAGCCGGCTGTAAAGAGTAAAGCGAAAGAAACGAAAGATATTTTTATTCAGGAACGGGAAGACGTGCTGAAGCAGCGGCTCGGGACCGGGGTAAAAATCAAAAAAGGAAAGAAAAAAGGAAAAATCGAAATCGAATTCGCAAGTGACGAAGATCTGGAAAGACTTCTCCACTGGTTTGATCAATAAAGAACAGTAACTGTCGTTTCCTTTTCCGGACAGTCGGGGAGGGGGACGGCATTACTTTTTACGGTTTCGTGCAGGAAGAAGGGGA
Organism: Salimicrobium salexigens; assembly: GCF_900156705.1. Taxonomy (NCBI): domain Bacteria; kingdom Bacillati; phylum Bacillota; class Bacilli; order Caryophanales; family Bacillaceae; genus Salimicrobium; species Salimicrobium salexigens. Next base: position 39,813 of record NZ_FTOK01000010.1, read on the forward strand.
AAATATGGTACTGCTGGGGACGATAATCAACGGAATATGTATTGTGGGAGGAACGCTTGTCGGTCTTTTCTTTACGAAGATACCGGCAACTTTCAAAGAGACGGTCATGAACGGCGTCGGTCTTGCTGTCATACTGATCGGACTGCAGATGGGGTTCGAAGTGAACAGCATCGTAATAGTTCTCTTAAGCCTCCTGTCGGGAGCGATTATCGGTGAATCCCTTCATCTGGAAGAACGGCTGGAGGCCTTCGGAAAGTGGCTGGAGCGGAAGTTCATGAAATCAGGTTCCCAGACAGGACTTGCCGAAGCTTTCATTACGGCATCCCTTATCTTCGTAATAGGGGCTTTGTCTGTAATCGGAGCGCTGGACGGGGGATTGAGGAACGATCACGAAGTGCTTATCACGAAAGGAATCATCGACGGTTTCGTAGCCGTCGTGCTGACCTCTACGTTCGGGGTGGGAGTGATCTTCTCCGTCATCCCGGTCGTCCTTTATGAAGGAAGTATCGCCTTGTTGGCTACGCAGATAAACCGGTGGGTGCCGGAGCAGATGCTTGATCTGTTTATAACGGATATGACTGCCACCGGGGGCCTTATGATCGTAGCGATCGGTCTGAACATCCTTAATGTCACCAAAATACGTGTAGCGAACCTCTTACCTGCCCTCGTCATGGTAGGGGTCATCATTTACATCCAGCAGCTTTTCTGACGGGAGTAAGAGAAAGGTGGCAGCTGCACCTTTCTTTACTTTCCTGCATAATTTTCATACATTTGTAGTAAACAGCAGGCAGAATAGAGAAAGAGGTGATGTCGTTGAACGGAGAAGGGGAAACCGTGAGAGAAACCTGGGATATATGGAAAGAGGTTCTGATGAACCCTGAACTCTGGATCAGATTAGGGGAAGCAGTTCTCCAGGTCATTTTCATCGTAATACTTGCAACGGTAGTCATTAAAGTAGGTACGAAGGTTATCGATCAGTTTTACGGCAGAAGGAAGAAAGGTCCGTTTCGCATTTCTGCACGAAGGGAAACGACACTGACGAAGCTGTCCAAAAATACGCTGACCTACGTCGTGTATTTCACAGCCCTCGTAATGATCCTCGAGACGTTCTCCATAAATGTGGGAGCACTGATCGCCGGGGCCGGGGTCGCAGGACTTGCCATCGGTTTCGGTGCTCAGAACCTGGTCCGGGATATTATAAGCGGATTCTTCATCATCTTCGAAGACCAGTTCTCTGTCGGTGATTTCATCGGGACAGCCGGCGTGGAAGGGTTCGTAATAGAAATTGGACTCCGGACCAGTAAAGTAAAAAGCTGGGGAGGCGAAATCCACATCATTCCGAACGGAAACATTACCCAGGTAACGAACTACTCCATCGATAATGCTGCTGCGATCGTCGATGTGAAAGTGGCCTATGAGAGTGATTTCGAGAAAGCGGAGCAGGTAATCAATGAGCTGCTTAAAGAAATGCCTTCCCGCTACAGCAGTATGATTTCTACGCCTGAAGTATTGGGGGTCGTGGACCTGGCGCCTTCTGAGATCACGTTGCGTATCTTCGCCGAGACGCTGCCGATGGAACACTGGCCTGTCGGAAGGGCAATCAGGAAGGAAGTGAAGCTGCGTCTTGATGAGGAAGGGATTGAAATTCCGTTCCCTCGTATTGTTATGTATTCACGAGAAGGTACAGGAGGGGTGCAAGATGGAGAAAGAGTATAAGTTGAATGATATAGTGGAAATGAAAAAAGCTCATCCGTGCGGGGAGAACCGGTGGAAGATTATCAGAATGGGCGCGGACATCCGTATTAAATGTGAAGGATGCGGGCACAGTGTAATGGTCCCCCGCCGCGAATTCAACAAAAAGATGAAGAAAGTACTGGTGAAAGCCGAAGACTGACTGTTTCACGTGGAACAATACAGGAATTTTCATAGTGGAAATCATTTATTTCAGCCGATAGTGAGGACTCTTTTTTCCTTTTCTATCGGTTGTTATTTTGGAGTGTACTATCTATAATTGGTATGACATATGCGCAAAGTCTCTAAGGAGGAAAACCTAAATGGCACTAACAGCAGGAATTGTAGGCTTACCGAACGTCGGAAAGTCTACGCTATTTAACGCAATTACACAGGCGGGAGCCGTCTCTGCGAACTATCCGTTCGCAACGATCGACCCGAACGTCGGCATCGTGGAAGTTCCGGACGCCCGTCTGCAGAAGCTTACGGAACTTGTGAATCCGAAAAAAACGACCCCCACTGCTTTTGAATTTACGGATATCGCCGGCATCGTCGAAGGTGCCAGTAAAGGGGAAGGACTTGGTAACCAGTTCCTCTCCCACATTCGTCAGGTGGATGCGATCTGTCACGTCGTCCGCGCTTTCGAGGACGATGAAGTGACCCACGTTTCCGGTCGGGTCGATCCGATCTCAGATATTGAAACTATTAATCTGGAACTGATTCTTGCCGATCTCGAAACAATCAACAAACGTCTCGACCGTGTGGAAAAAATGGCGAGACAGAAAGATAAAGAAGCGCTCGCCGAGAAAGACGTGCTCACCCGTCTGAAAGAAGCACTTGAATCCGAACAGCCGGCCCGCGCCCTGGAACTCTCGAAAGAAGAGGAGAAATACCGGAAAGGGCTGCACCTGCTTACAGCAAAACCGATTCTTTATGTGGCGAACGTCGCAGAGGATGAAATCGGTGAAGCTGAAAATGAAAACGTGAAGCGCATTCGTGAATTTGCGGAGAAAGAAGATGCAGAAGTCATCACCATCTGCGCAAAAATCGAATCGGAAATCGCCGAGCTTGAAGGGGAGGAAAGAGCAGAATTCCTCGAAGACCTGGGAATTGCAGAAGCCGGTCTCGACCAGCTCATTAAAGCTACGTACAACCTTCTTGGTCTGGCCACTTATTTTACAGCCGGCGAGGAAGAAGTCCGGGCATGGACCTTCCGCAAAGGGATGACTGCTCCGCAGGCGGCAGGAATCATCCACACCGATTTCGAAAAAGGGTTCATCAAAGCCGAAACTGTGTCATATGAGGATCTCATCGAAGGCGGTTCCATGGCGAAAGCCAAGGAAAACGGTAAAGTACGTTTAGAAGGTAAAGAGTATATCGTAAAAGACGGAGACGTCATCCACTTCCGATTCAATGTTTAAGTGATGGTTGCAAAAAATCAGGAATTATGGTATTATAACTAGCTGTGAGTAATAATATACGATTACTCCTTGCCTTTTGCAGAGCAGAAGGCCGCTAAGTCCATAAGGAGGTGAACACGGATGAGAAATTACGAAATCATGTACATCATCCGCCCGGATATTGAGGAGGATGCGAAGACTTCTGTCAAAGAACGCTTCAACAATATCCTTTCTGAGAACGGTGCGGAGATTGATGAGACAAAAGAAATGGGTAAACGTCGTCTTTTTCATGAAATCAAAGATTATCGCGACGGTATCTATGTAACAGTCAATTTCAAAGGAACAGCTGACGCTATCAATGAATTTGATCGCCAGGCTAAGTTCTCTGATGATATTATTCGTCATATCGCTGTACGCGAAGACGATCAATAAAGGGGTGGTCTGATGTTGAATCGTGTCGTTTTAGTCGGCAGGTTAACGAAGGATCCTGATTTGCGCTATACACCGAATGGTGTAGCTGTCGCTAATTTCACCATCGCTGTAAATCGTCCGTTTTCCAACAACCAGGGAAACAACGATGCGGATTTCATTAACTGCGTCGTATGGAGAAGAGCAGCGGAAAACCTGGCGAATTTTATGAGTAAAGGCAGTCAGGTCGGTGTAGACGGACGGTTGCAGACCCGGAGCTTCGATAACAAAGAAGGTCGTCGTGTGTTTGTTACGGAAGTCGTAGCCGACAGCGTCCAGTTTCTGGAATCAAAAGGCAGTTCCGGCGGCGGACAAAGTTCCCGCAGCGATCAGTCTTCAGGATACCAGGGCAATCAGAACCAACCATCACAAGGTAATTACGGACAGTCAAAAAATGATGACCCGTTCGCAGATGACGGGGAACCTATTGACATATCGGATGATGATCTACCATTCTAAGAGTACGGTACTCTTTACAAATTCTAAATGAAAAGGAGTGAACGCATATGGCACGTCGTGGACGTAGACGTAAGAAGGTTTGTTATTTCACAGCAAATGGCATAACCCATATCGATTACAAAGACACTGAGCTGCTTAAACGTTTCATCTCTGAGCGTGGGAAGATCCTTCCTCGCCGGGTAACAGGAACGTCTGCAAAATATCAGCGTAAATTGACGAAAGCTATCAAACGCTCCCGTCAAATGGCTCTGCTTCCTTATTCCACTGAATAGTAGCAGACGGAATCTCCCGGCTTTTTTCGAAGAGTCGGGAGATTTTTTTATGGAATTTTGTTATTCTTGAGAGAAAGATATTCAATAAGGGGGGAGAAAAGGTGCCGATTTGTGATCATTGCGGCTACAGGTGGAGGCGGAGAGACGTATGGAGAAAACTTTCCGTACAGGCGAGAGGCACATGTCCCTCGTGCGGAACGATGCAGTACGTGACGGCTACATCAAGGAAGCGGGGCAGTATGTATATGCTGCTTGTGTTTCTCATTCTTATCGCTCAGGCACTGTTCGATCTTCCGCTGGCATGGTCGATTACGATGCTGTTCGCTTTATTTTTCATTTTGATGATTTTCGTAATCCCCCGTGTCTACAAGCTTACCAGTGAACAGGAAGCTCTGTATTGAAAGGAGACAGACGTCTTCTTTTTTTTGATTTTAAAAATTTTATAAAATATCTTGCATTCGAGATAAATATATTTTATAATTATCTCAGATTCGAAATACTGGAGGTATAACAATGACAAGCGTAGCACTAGACAAAGTCCACAGCAGTCTTGATTTTCAGATTAAACACATGATGGTATCCAAAGCGAAGGGTACTTTCCAAAACTTTGATGTCGATTTCGACGGAAGTATTGAAGATTTGGAGAATGCTTCTGTTAAAGTAGTGATTCCGGTTGAATCCATCGACACCGGACAAAAAGACCGTGACGATCACCTGAAAAACGGAGATTTCTTTGAAGCGGAAAACCATCCGAACCTTGAGTTCGTAAGCAAAAAAATCGAGAAAATCTCTGATGATGAATACAAGTTCACAGGTGACTTCACGATGAAAGGTGTCACCAACGAAGAAACATTCACTGTCGAATACAACGGGACTTCGAAAAGCCCGATGGACGGCAGCACCGTAGCCGGCTTCGACGTGGAAGGGAAAATCAACCGTGAAGCATACGGCGTGAGTTTCAACGCACCGCTCGACACCGGTGGCGTAATGCTCGGCCGCGATGTGAAATTCACAGGAAACTTCGAATTCATCGTGGAATAAAGCAAATAAGTAAAGAAAACCGGACTGACAGAGGCGACCTGGCAGTCCGGTTTTTTAATACTGGATTTTTCGCTGTTCTTCGGAGAGGAGGGTACGGTCGAAACGCTGGATCCAGCCCATGAAATACTGGATGAACACGCCGCTGAAAAGCATAATGATAATGGTACCGACTCCTACAGCCCCGTTGAAATAAAGAGCGAAAAGGACGAGTACGACGCTGATGGCAGCACGTGATATCGTTACGTTCCATCCGGTAAGGTTATGGATGACGAGCATCATCCGGTCAAACGGGATGGGAGCGAAATCCGCCTGCAGGTTAATAGAGATGCCGAGCGCTGATATGACCATACCGAGAAAGAATACGATACTCTGCAGCCATACGCTCTCGGGAGTGACGATCCCCTCCAGCGTAAAGACCCAGAAGTCGATTCCGGCCCCGGTAATGAGAGAAGTGATGATGGCAAGCATTTCGGGGCGTCTTTTTTCGGCCACCGCGTTGAAAATAATCATCGAAATACCGACGACGATTTCCCAGCTGCCGATTGTCAGGCCGACGCTGCGGTACAAGCCGACGAGCAGCGCGTCGAAGGGGGAAGTTCCGAGTCCGCCGAGAACCGTGAGAGAGATGCCGAGAGTGAGTATGAGCAGTCCGGAGAAATAGTAGCCGGCCCGCTGATAAATCCGTTTCACCGTGCATCCCTCCTTTATACGTATCATGCTACTATACATAAAATAAGGTTTTTTTTCAATGAAAAGGCAAAAGGACCGGAGAGACAGTAAAAAAACCTTGCAGGGATTCCTGCAAGGTTTTCATACGTTTATGCAATTATTTAACGCTTGCCCACTTGAATTCGAAGTTCGGCCCGGTAGCTGTAGGGAAGACTCCTTCGATATTCGAGCGGAGCAGTTGTGATTTCGCATCCTGGTAAAGGGGAGCGACAGCGGCATCTTCTTCGATAAGAAGACGTTCTGCTTCCATGAATGTTTCATAACGTTTTTCAGGTTTCTGTGCAAGTTCCGTATTCGCTTTGTTGATGAGGCTGTCATATTCTTCACTTGAGTAGTTCATATTGTTGTTCTGTCCATCAGTAAGGTACATGTTCAGATACGTGTTCGCATCAGCATAGTCAGGGCCCCAGGTTGCGGCTTCAATTTCGAATTCGCCTTCCTGATCACGACGTACGCGCTCTTTGAATGGTACTTCCACGACCTTGACGGAGAGACCTTCAAGATTGGTTTCGAGCTGCTCTTTGTAGTAAGCCATGGCGTTCTGGGAAGAATCTGTATCGTCACCCATCAGTTCGAGAGTCACAGAATCCTTACCGAGTGCTTCAAGAGCTTTGTCCCAGTGTTCTTTCGCTTTTTCCACATCGTGGCCGACAAGCGGTCCCTGAACTTCACGGAAATCTTTGCCGTCCGAACCGGGTACGGTTACAAAGTTCGAAGGTACATAACCATTAGCCGGTACGGAGCCGTCGTTCAAAATAACATCTGTCAGCGACTTACGGTCGATCGCCATGGACATGGCTTTACGGGCATCGGCATTGCTGAGCACTTCATTTTCCTGGTTGAACTTGAAGAAGTACAGGTATGGGTTTTCTACTACTTCGAAGTGTTCGGAGGAGCGGTACTCATCCACGAATTCAGCGTTCAGTTCGGCCTGGTCCAGTTCTCCCGATTGGAACAGGTTGACGGCCGTAGACGTTTCTTTAATGACTTTTACATCAATCTCTTGCAGTTCTACAGTATCGGCATCCCAGTAGTTCTCGTTCTTCACGACTTTCCATCCTTCTCCGTGCTTCCATTCCGTCATCTTGAAAGGACCGTTGGCAAGCGTGTTGTCCGCTTCTGTGGAGAAGCTGTCACCCTGTTCTTCAACGTAACTCTTATTGAGAGGCATGAACGTGATGAAGACTGTCATGCTGTCGAAATAAGGAACAGGCTGTTCCAGGTTCACTTCAAACGTATAATCGTCGACGGCTTTTACGCCAAGTTCTTCCGGTTTCATTTCTCCCTCAGCGATAGCGGAAGCGTTCTTCACTACGCCACCGAGGAAATAAGGTCCGTACTCAGAACCGGTATCCGGGGTGACGGCACGCTGCCAGGCGTAGACGAAGTCGTGAGCGGTGACCGGGTCGCCATTTTCCCATTGGGCATCTTCACGAAGATTGAACGTCCACGTCGTACCGTCTTCGGATACTTCGTGATCTTTGGCAACCCCTTCAGCCAGTTCGCCGTTTTCGTCAAGGCGGTACAGACCTTCATACGTTTCCCCCGCCCATTGGAAAGCTACGGAGTCGGTAATAAGGCTTGGGTCCATACTCGGCAGTTCACTTTTAGCGGTGAAGGAAATGGACTGATCACTTCCGGAATCCGAACCTTCCGAAGAATCACCCTCCGAACCTTCGCCGGAAGATTCGTTTCCTCCGTTACCGCCGCAGGCGGCCAGAACGAATAATAAAGAAATTGATAAAATAAGGCCTAAAAACAGTTTTCTGCTCACTCTCTTTTCCCCTCGTAAATATGTAGGATTTTTCAGAATAATATCACTTTTTTGAGTATACAGTTTTCCTTTAATAATTTCAAGTGGCGAAATATCTCAAAAGATTGACATTACGCCGGTCTCTGATAGGATAATGAATTATATATTTTTTAGATTCACGGGAGGTTTTCCTGTTTCTAATATAATCAGCGACTATAAAGGAGGAATTGTATTATGCATCGAGTACTTATCAGTGACCCATTGAGCGAAGACGGCATCAAACCGCTTCTGGAAGCGGCGGATACCGAAGTTATCCAGAAACCTTCCATGGAAAAGGAGGAGCTTCTGGAAGAAGTAGCTAAAGCGGATGCACTTATCGTAAGAAGCCAGACGCAGGTGACGAAGGAAGTGCTGGAGCATGGCGTAAATCTGAAGATTGTCGGTCGTGCGGGAGTCGGAGTGGATAATATCGATCTCGATGCGGCGACAGACAACGGGGTCGTTGTCGTAAACGCTCCGGACGGTAATACCGTCTCGACAGCGGAACATACGATGGCTATGCTTATGTCGATGGCGCGTAATATTCCGCAGGCCTACCATTCTCTCCAGCAGGGGAACTGGGATCGTAAGAAATACGTCGGTGTGGAGCTGAAAAATAAGACACTCGGAGTCGTCGGTTTCGGTCGTATCGGCCGGGTAGTTACGCGCCGGGCTAAAGGGCACCGGATGAACGTAATCGCCTATGACCCTTTTCTGACGCGGGAGAAAGCGGAGAAGGCGGGTGTGGAGCACGGCACGCTCGACGAAGTGCTCGCCCAGGCGGATTTTATCACCGTACATACGCCGCTTATCGCTGCAACGCATCACCTTATCAATAAGGATGCGTTTGCGAAAATGAAAGAGGGAGCGAGAATCCTCAACTGTGCCCGTGGCGGTATCATCGAGGAGGAAGCCCTTTACGAAGCACTGCAGTCCGGTAAAATCGCCGGAGCGGCTCTCGATGTGTTCGAGGAAGAGCCTGCCGTCAACAACAAACTGCTTGAACTTCCGCAGGTCGTAAGTGTTCCGCACCTTGGAGCGAGCACGGTCGAAGCCCAGGAGAACGTGGCGGTCGACGTGAGCAACGACGTAATGGAAGTGCTGCGCGGAGGAAATGCGAAACAGCCGGTGAACATTCCGTCTATACCGGAAGAAATGCAGGACAAACTCACACCTTACATTACCCTCTCGGAAAAACTGGGTGCTTTTCTCGGCAGCATCGTCCGCGGCGGGCTGAACAACATCAACGTTTATTATTCGGGTGAGCTTACGGACGTCGATCCGACACCGCTCACGAGAAAAGTAGTGAAAAGCGTGCTTCAGCTTTTTGTCGGTAATCGTGTGAATGACGTCAATTCCTACAAGATAGCCAAAGACAAAGGAATCGAAATCAACGAGCAGAAAACGACATCGACAAAAGGCTTTACGAACCTTCTGACAGTGGAACTTGAAACGGATGAAGAGACGCGAAGCATTGCAGGAACGCTGCTGAACGGACTCGGAGCCCGGGTCGTCCGTCTCGACGGCTACTCTGTGGACGTCATACCGGAGGGACACCTGATCAGTATCCATCACAAAGACCAGCCCGGGGCGATCGGCCGCGTGGGAAGCCTGCTTGCCGAGCACGACGTCAACATTGCGACGATGCAGGTGGGTCGTACCGACATCGGCGGTGCCGCTATCATGATTTTGACGATCGATAAGGAAGTGGGACCGGAATGTCAGGAACATCTGGCCCACGTCGAAGATATCAACCGCTTTCAGTATTTGAAACTGTAAAAGAATGAAGGAAACCTCCGGCTGCCCGGAGGTTTTTTTATGGGAGGCTGTTATCGTGACCTTCGGAAGCCATTTACGTGCCTGAAGGGAAGGAAAACGACGGAATCGTGCCGTTGAAAAGAGGAATGGGGAGACGACCGGCACGATTCGAAGGAAATCGTTACCTTTGGCGCCGTTTTTCCGTTCTGAAGGGAACGAAATCGTATCGCACTGCATAAAAAAACCGCCCCGGGAGGCGGTTTCTCTGTTCAGGTAAGCGGGTGAGCGGACTTTTCCCGGCGGGTGAACGTATGGACTTCGTCGTACCCGATGGATTTCGCAAACTCCACCGCTTCATCGTAACGGTAGCCGAGATGATCCGGCTTATGAGCATCGGAGCAGAGCGTAATGCCGACGCCGTACTCTTTGCATGTCTTAAGAAAATCGGGTTCCGGATACATTTTCCCTACCGGTTTGCGGAGCCCAGCCGTGCTGATTTCGATCAGCGTCCCGGTTTTCGCGAGTGCGCTCGCAGCCCGGTCGTACTGACGCTGTAGAAACTCCTGGTCGTCCGGTTCATAGCCGAACACTTTGATGACGTCGATGTGCCCGACGAAATCGAAAAGTCCGGACTCGGCGAGTGTGACGACGCGGTCAAAATACTGTTCGTACACGTCGTATACGTTACGGTTTTCGTACTCTTCCCGGTAAATGGCAAGGTCGATTCCCCACTCGTCGATCCAGTGGACGGAGCCGATGACGTAGTCGAAAGGATGTTCCTTGATGAACGTTTCCATCTCTTTTTCTTTTCCCGGCATGTAGTCCATTTCGATTCCCATCTTCACACCGAGGTTCTCTTTTTCCGCTTCATCGAAAAGCGCCTGATAGTCGCTGAAATCGAGGGTTCTGCGGTTTTCCACCCACGGATTGGAAAGGATTGGGCGTGTTTCCTGAAAAAAATAGGCGTGTTCCGAGATGCCGAGCTCTTCTATTCCCTCTTCTTTCGCCTTTCGGACGTAGTCTTTCAGATAATCGACGCTCAGTTTTCCCGTTTCCGCCATATGTACGTGGTAATCAGTACGCATATTTTTCCTCCTCCACTCTTCCCTGTAATTAAAAATCATCATAACAGTATTGGCAGGCAGAGGCAAAATCATTACTTTTCATTCGACCCGGAACCTCCTGTCTATGTTAGAATAGGGAGAGCTATTTATGGTGAAAAAAAGCGGGGTTACGAAATGAAAAATACGAAACAAATTACGGAAGGAGCGCTGTTGACAGGTATTTACCTGGTAATGCTCCTCATTCTTCTGTTTTTACCGATCCCGATTATCGGGACTTTCTTAATGTTTGCGCTCCCTGTACCGTTTGTCATTTACAGTTACCATTTCGGGTTCAAACCGGGGCTGGTGATGCTTGTCGGAGCTACCGTGCTTGCATCGATCGTGGCCACCGTGTTCTCGTTTCCGGTTACGCTGCTTTCGGGACTTGGCGGAGTGAGCCTTGGCGGGGCGATGTATAACAAAAGAAACGCTTACGAAACGTGGATATCGGGGTCGCTCGGTTTTATCGGCGGCCTCGTAGCTGTTTATGTTTTGACACAGCTGCTGTTTGGATTAAACTGGATGGAGGAAATTCAGCGGGCCATCGATCAGTCCATCAGTATGACACAGGACGTACTCACTTCCATTGGTGGAGAAGAAACCGAAGCGACCGTGCAGATGCTCCGGGAACAGATGGAGAGTCTGCCGGACTACTTACCGGGTATTCTCGCCGTTACCGGAATAGCGATGGCGCTTATCAGTCAGTGGCTGAGTTACAAACTGCTCAACCGTCTTGAAAAAGCCGGTCTCTTCTTCCCGCCGGTGCGGGAGATGAGGCTGCCTGTCGCTATTTTGTGGTATTACTTCATCGCCATGATTCTCAATCTGATATTTATGGACGGGGAAGGAATATGGTACATGGCAGCCGTCAACGTATTGCTGCTGACGGGCATGCTGCTTATTCTCCAGGGTTTTTCGTTTATCTTTTTCTACAGCCGGGAGAAACAGTGGCCCAAAGCGGTGCCGATCATGGCAATCATACTGTCGGTTCTGCTGCCGCAACTCTTTCTTTATCTCGTTCGCATCTTGGGTATAATTGATATAGGATTCCCGTTGAGGGATAAAGTGGAAAAAAAGAAATAGCTCGGAGATTCTTAATAGGAGCTGAAGCGAATGGCAAATGTAAAGAAAACATCGGCGATGAGCGGACATCTATGGGTGATTTACTTCCTGTCCGTGATTCTGCTGGCTTTCATCTGGTATTATCAGTGGATGTTTGGACTCGTGATGACGCTGCTGCTTATCGGTTCGATTTTTTACAGTATCCGTACCGAACAGCAGGTGATCAATGACACAGAGGAATATATATCGACTCTTTCCTATCGGGTGAAAAAAGTGGGGGAAGAAGCCCTTCTCGAAATGCCGATCGGCATCATTCTGTATAGTGACAACTATAAAGTGGAATGGGCGAACCCCTACATGAATAAGTTTGTGGATGGAGATACCGTAGTAGGCTCCTCGCTGAACGAACTGTCGGAGAAACTGATTCCGAACATTAAAGAGAATAAAGACGAAGCGTGGATTAATCTCGGCGGTAACCAGATGCAGACTATCATGAAGCAGGAAGACCGGCTGCTGTATCTGTTCGACCGGACGAAACAGACCGAGGTGGAATCGCGCTACCGGAATGAGCAGAGCGTGCTGGCGGTTATCTTCCTTGATAACTATGAAGAGCTCACCCAGGGGATGGACGATACGTCGAAAAGCCGCATCAACTCCCAAGTGACATCGATTCTGAACAAATGGGCGGACGAGCACGGCATTTACTTGAAGCGCACGTCCCAGGAACGGTTTGTCGCCGTGATGACGAAAGAGATTCTGGCCGGACTCGAGAAGACGAAATTCGAAATTCTCGACGAGGTCCGTGAGCTGATTACGGATCAGAATATGCCGCTTACGTTAAGCTTCGGTATCGGCGTCGGCCCGATTACGCTCCCTGAGATGGGCGACCTTGCCCAGTCCAGTCTCGACCTTGCTCTCGGTCGCGGCGGTGATCAGGTGGCCATTAAAGATGAGACTGGAAAAGTACGCTTTTACGGCGGGAAGACGAATCCGATGGAAAAACGGACCCGCGTACGGGCCCGCGTTATTTCCCACGCTATGAAGGATCTCGTCCAGAGCAGTGAGAAAGTGCTTGTCATGGGCCACAAGTCACCGGACATGGATTCGGTCGGCGCGGCAATCGGTATTCTGAAAATCGCACAGGCCAACCAGAAAGAGGCATCGATCGTCGTGGATCCGGAAGATGTTGATACGGGTGTGCAGCGGATGATGGATGAAATCAAAAAAGACGAAGAACTGTGGGATTATTTCATATCTCCGGATGAGGCCCTGGAAACCGTTACGAACGAGACGCTGATTGTCGTCGTGGATACGCATAAACCGAAAATGGTAGCCGAGGAGAAACTTCTGAACAAAACAGAACACGTCGTCGTCATCGACCACCACAGAAGAGCGGAAGACTTCATTGCGGATCCGACGCTCGTCTACATGGAACCATACGCTTCGTCGACGGCGGAACTGGTCACCGAGCTTCTGGAGTACCAGCCGAAGAAACTGAAACTGTCGATGCTTGAAGCCACCTCGCTCCTCGCAGGTATCATCGTCGATACGAAGAGTTTCACCCTCCGTACAGGATCGCGGACGTTCGACGCCGCTTCCTACCTGAGAGGTAAAGGGGCGGACACTGTCCTCGTGCAGAAATTCCTGAAAGAGGATCTCGATATCTACGTCCGGCGGAGCCGTCTGATTGAGCAGGCGGAAATCTACAGGGACGGCGTCGCTATTTCGGCTGCGGAAAAAGGGGATATCTTCGGTCCGGTCGTCATCGCCCAGGCTGCCGATACGCTCCTTACGATGAGCGGTATCGAAGCCTCCTTCGTCATATCCGACCGGAAAGACGGCCAGGTCGGCATAAGCGCCCGGTCCCTCGGAGACGTAAACGTACAGGTGATCATGGAACAGATGAACGGCGGCGGGCACCTCACGAACGCCGCTACCCAGCTTGAAGACACAACGATTGAAGATGCGAAAGCATTATTGCAAGATATAATCGACGAGTATTTTGAAGGGGGAGAAGAAGAATGAAAGTAATATTCAACAAAGACGTCAAAGGCAAAGGCAAAAAAGGAGAAATCAAGAACGTCTCCGACGGCTACGCCCGCAACTATCTTCTGAAACACAACCTTGCTGTCGAGGCTACGAAAGCGAACGTGGACGCACAGAAAGCCAAGGACAAAAAAGAAGAAGAAAAAGCTCAGCAGGAAGTGGAAGAAGCGAAGCAGCTGAAAGAGGAACTTAAAAATATCGAAGTGAAGCTTGCAGCTAAATCCGGGGGCAGCGGCCGCCTCTTCGGCTCGATTCCGAGCAAACAGATTTCCGAGCAGTTGAAGAAAGACCACGACATCTCCATCGACAAACGTAAGATCGAGATGGACGACCCGATCCGTACGCTCGGATACACGGAAGTTCCGGTGAAGCTTCATCCTGAAGTGACCGGAACGATCCGGGTACACGTAGCGGAGAAATAGGAGCAATGATTAAGAGGAGGCAAAACCAGTGAATGAATTTTTTCAGGACCGTACGCCGCCTCACAATATAGAAGCGGAACAGGCGGTGCTCGGCGCCGTCTTCCTGGAGCCTTCGGCGATGACGACTGCGGCTGAACATCTGCTTCCTGAAGATTTTTATCGTGCCAGCCACCAGCGGATTTTTGAAGTGATGCTCGGGCTTTCCGATCGTGGAGAACCGATCGACCTCGTGACGGTGACGACAGCCCTGTCGAACAACCGGACACTCGAAGAGATCGGCGGGGTTTCCTATTTGAGCGACATCGCCAATTCGGTGCCGACCGCTGCAAACATCAGCTACTACACGGATATCGTCAGCGAGAAATCGACGCTCCGGCAGTTGATCCGGACAGCGACGGAAATTGTGACGAACGGCTATGCGGAAGAAGATGACATCGAGGACGTACTGAACCAGGCGGAAAAAGAAATTCTCGATGTGTCCCAGCGGAAGAACTCCCAGGCTTTCAAAAACATCAAAGACGTCCTGATCGACGTGTATGATAATATTGAACAGCTTCACCAGAGTGACGGCAACATCACCGGAATCCCGACCGGCTACAGGGATCTCGATACGATCACCTCCGGCTTCCAGCGGAACGACCTGATCATCATCGCGGCCCGTCCGTCGATGGGTAAGACGGCATTCGCCCTGAATATCGCGCAGAACGTAGCCGGTCAGACAGGAGAGAACGTTGCGATCTTCAGTCTGGAAATGGGCGCCGATCAGCTCGTCTCCCGTATGCTCTGTGCGGAAGGCAACATAGACGCCCAGCGTCTGCGTACCGGAAAAATGGAATCCGATGACTGGAACAAACTGACGATGGCGATGGGAAGTCTTTCGAACGCAGGGATTTATATAGACGACACGCCGGGCGTGCGCGTCAACGAAATCCGATCGAAGTGCCGTCGCCTTAAACAGGAGCACGGCATCGGGATGATTCTCATCGATTACCTGCAGCTCATTCAGGGGAGCGGAAACTCCCGGGAGAACCGTCAGCAGGAAGTATCGGAAATCTCCCGTTCCCTGAAAGGGCTGGCGCGTGAACTGAACGTTCCGCTCATCGCCCTTTCCCAGCTCTCCCGTGGAGTGGAATCACGTCAGGACAAACGTCCGATGATGTCCGACCTGAGGGAATCCGGGTCGATTGAGCAGGATGCCGATATCGTCGGTTTCCTGTACCGGGATGATTATTACGATCAGGAATCGGAGAACCAGAACATTATCGAAATCATTATAGCGAAACAGCGGAATGGCCCGGTCGGCAACGTCGAACTTGCCTTCGTGAAAGAATACAACAAGTTCGTCGACCTCGACCACCGCTACAGCGATTCAGATATTCCCCCTGCCTAGCGCAGAGGGGGATTTTTTCGGTCATAAAACAATATTTAACGAATATTAATAGTTATTAACTGTTTAATGTTCGGTTTTTGTTGACGGTGCCCTGTATTATTGGTAAACTGAAAAAGAATTAACGTAGGAGGTGCCTTCATGTCATCAGTAGTAGTAGTCGGAACCCAGTGGGGGGACGAAGGAAAAGGCAAAATTACGGATTATCTATCCCAGCATGCGGAAGTCGTAGCCCGTTATCAGGGTGGGAATAACGCAGGTCACACAATCAAATTTGATAATGCTACATATAAATTGCACCTGATTCCTTCAGGGATTTTCTTTGAAGATAAACTTTGCGTGCTCGGAAACGGTATGGTCATCGATCCGAAAGCACTGAAGGAAGAACTGGCCTATTTACATGAGCGCGGTATTTCAACGGACAACTTGCGTATCAGTAACCGGGCGCACGTCATCCTTCCCTATCACCTGAAACTCGACGAGCTTCAGGAAGCGGATAAAGGTGATAACAAGATCGGTACTACGAAAAAAGGAATCGGTCCTGCCTATATGGATAAGGCAGCCCGTATGGGTATACGGATCGCGGATCTTCTGGATAAGGAAAGCTTCCGGGAGAAACTGGAACAGAACCTGACCGAGAAAAACCGTCTGTTCGAGAAGGTATACGGAGACCGCCCGTTTGAGATCGACGATATCCTTGAAGAATACTATCAGTACGGCCAGGAGGTCGAAAAGTATGTATGCGACACCTCCGTCGTTCTGGACGATAACCTCGACGAAGGACGCCGCGTTTTGTTTGAAGGAGCGCAGGGGGTCATGCTTGATATCGATCAGGGTACGTATCCATTCGTTACATCCTCCAACCCGATTGCAGGCGGAGTAACAATCGGTGCCGGTGTCGGTCCTTCGAAGATCAAGAACGTCGTCGGCGTCTCCAAAGCCTACACGACGAGAGTCGGAGACGGACCTTTCCCGACGGAACTGACAGACGAAATCGGAAATCAGATCCGTGAAACCGGAAATGAGTACGGAACGACGACCGGACGTCCTCGCCGCGTCGGCTGGTTCGACAGTGTCGTCGTCCGTCACGCCCGCCGCGTGAGCGGTATCACCGATCTGTCGCTGAATTCCCTGGACGTACTTACAGGTATCGACACGCTGAAAATCTGTACGTCCTATAAGTATAAAGGCGAGATTATCGAAGAATTCCCGGCGAGCCTTAAGAAACTGGCGGAATGTGAGCCTGTATACGAAGAGCTTCCGGGCTGGGAGGAAGACATTACGAAAGCGGAAAGTCTGGATGACCTGCCGGCGAATGCGCGTCACTATCTGGAGCGTATTGCTCAGCTTACCGGCATCCCGCTGTCCATTTTCTCCGTCGGCCCGGACCGCACGCAGACGAACGTGGTACGCAGTGTCTACCGGGAATCGTAAACGTTTTGCCAAAGACCTTTTGCATAGTCAAAGGGTCTTTCCTTTATTCAGAATAAATTCGGTTCGGGAGGAATAAAGATGAAAATATGTATTTTTGCGGGGTCCCGTAAAGGAAAGAACCCCGAGTATGAAAAAAAGGCCGGTGAACTCGGCAGGCTGCTCGCCAGACAGGGAATCACGGTCGTCTACGGAGGGTCGAGTGCGGGACTGATGGGAGCTCTCGCCAACGGCGCGCTGTCGGAGGGCGGCGAAGTGATCGGCGTTATGCCCCGCCAGCTCGACGGTATCGAAGTGTCCCACACGAAACTGACGCAGCTCATACAGGTGGACACGATGCACGAGCGGAAAGCGAAAATGGCCGAACTCGCAGACGGCTATATCGCCCTTCCCGGAGGTT
The DNA here is from genome assembly GCF_900156705.1 of Salimicrobium salexigens. Taxonomy (NCBI): domain Bacteria; kingdom Bacillati; phylum Bacillota; class Bacilli; order Caryophanales; family Bacillaceae; genus Salimicrobium; species Salimicrobium salexigens. The sequence continues at coordinate 57,314 of NZ_FTOK01000010.1, forward strand.
TCGGTACGCTTGAGGAACTGACGGAAACGATTACGTGGGCGCAGATAGGTATCCACCACAAACCGGTCGGACTGCTGAACGCGGCAGGCTACTACACCCCTTTCATGACGATGGTGGAACACGCCGTAGAATCCGGGTTTGTGGACGTTGAACACGCGAACCGTCTGAAGCTGGAAGAAGACCCCGCCGACCTTATCAATGCTTTAGGGGAAGTAAAGAAATGATACCCGCTATTGCCGACAGCGACAAGCTATGGTAAGATAGGTTTCGTTGTCAGGCATTGGCGCCTGTCATTCCCGCGGCTCGGTAGCTCAGTCGGTAGAGCAACGGACTGAAAATCCGTGTGTCGGCGGTTCGATTCCGTCCCGAGCCACTCCAGACGAAGTACTCTGATATTGATCAGGGTACTTTTTTTATAAAAAAATTCAAGCAGAAGCAGAAATCGTTACCTCCGGAGGGCCAATTCTCTTCCGAAGGTAACGATTCCTCTGTTATCGTGCCCTTCGTGAGGACTGCAACCTCCCGATCGGCACAAACACCGTCAACGGCCATCTTTTTCACAAGTACCGGCTCCTTTTTCTTTCATCAAAAAAGGACAAGATAAAAAAAATGAGTTAGAATAGATAAGGAGCACGAAAGTTCAGAAGAAAGGGAAGTGAACGTACATGGCTCACAAAATATTAGTAGTAGATGATGAAAAACCGATTGCGGATATACTGAAATTCAACCTGGAGAAAGAAGGCTACCAGGTCGTTTGTGCCCACGACGGGGACGAGGCGATCGCGAGCGCCAAAGAGGAAGATCCCGATCTTGTTCTTCTGGACATTATGCTTCCGGAAAAAGATGGGAACGAAGTGTGCCGGGAGATCCGGAAGACGCACGCCATGCCGATTATTATGCTTACGGCGAAAGATGCCGAAATCGACAAAGTACTCGGCCTTGAAATGGGTGCGGATGATTACGTTACGAAACCGTTCAGCAACCGCGAACTCATCGCACGTGTAAAAGCGAACCTTCGCCGCCAGCAGCATGACCCGGAAGAAGGGGTGCAGCGTACCAAGGAAATCGAAATCGGCCGTCTCAGTATCCAGCCGGATGCCTACACGGTCAAAAGGGACGGGAACTATATTGAGCTGACTCACCGTGAGTTCGAACTTCTTTATTACCTGGCCCGCCATACGGGACAGGTGATGACCAGGGAACATCTGCTGGAGACGGTGTGGGGTTATGACTATTACGGAGACGTCCGGACAGTCGACGTAACTGTCAGACGCCTTCGTGAAAAAATCGAGGAGAATCCGAGCACTCCGGCCTGGATCGTTACCAGACGCGGTGTCGGTTATTATTTAAGAAATCCCGAACAGGAGTAGGCGTGTATGAGTAAGGTTGGTTTTTTTCAGTCGGTCCGGCTGAAGCTGATTATTGTATACATCCTGCTTATTCTGCTCGGTCTTCAGGTGATCGGTGCCTATTTCGTCGATCGGCTGGAAGCACAGCTGCAGAATAACTTTACGGAGTCTGTGGAAAGCCGGCTGGACGCTCTGGCTTTCAACATTCAGCAGGCCTTCGAAGAGGACAGGACTGAAGAGGATCCGTCTCTTGAGAGCGACGTCCAGAGCATTCTGAATTCGTTCAACGAAGGGTACGTACGGAATGAAATCAGACAGCTGCAGGTAATAGAGGAAGGGTCGAACGTCGTTATCGCCGCCTACGCAAGCGGAGATGCGACCCCTCAGGCGAACGTCGGGAAAAAGACTACAAATCCGGACGTTCTTTCTGCATTCCTTCTTCAGGACCAGTCGAGCCCGGAGACACGGGTCGATTCCGAGACGGGGCAGAGGCTGTGGGTCGGAACGCGTACCATTACGAATGACGTGGACGAAACGGTGGCGGCCATTTATTTTGAAGCGGACATGAGTCCGGTGTATGAAGAGCTTCAGGATATCAATACGATTTTCGCAAACGGAACAGTCATTTCCATTATCGTTACGGCGATACTCGGAATAATCGTAGCCGGTACGATTACGAAGCCGCTCATCGAGATGCGAAGACAGGCGCAGATTATGGCGACCGGGGACTTTTCCCAGAAAGTGAACGTCCACGGAAACGACGAAATCGGCCAGCTCGGCCACACGTTCAACGACCTGAACGACAAACTGAAGATCTCCCAGGCGACGACGGAAGGCGAACGGCGAAAGCTCAGTTCCGTCCTCTCCCACATGTCGGACGGGGTGATCGCCACGGACCGTTTAGGTATTATCACACTGATGAACGCTCCCGCCTCGCACCTGATCGGCCAACGCTTTGAGCAGGTGCAGGGGAAACCGCTGATCGACGTCCTCGGCCTCGAGGACCAGGTGTCGAGTGCGAAGGAGATGGAAGACCTCGATTCCGTGATCGTCGATATGAGTACGAATGATCAGCACCTGCTGCTGAAAGCCAACTTCTCCGTCGTTCAAGACGAACATTACGAAATGAACGGGTTCATCACCGTTATCAGTGACGTAACTGAACAGCAGCGTGCCGATCAGGAACGGAGGGAATTCGTCTCCAACGTCTCCCACGAACTGCGTACGCCGCTCACGACGATGCGCAGCTATCTGGAAGCACTCAATGACGGTGCCTGGCGGGACGAGGAGATCGCTCCGAGATTCCTCGACGTGACGCAGAACGAAACCGACCGGATGATCCGGCTCGTCAACGATCTGCTGCAGCTGACGAAGATGGACCATAAGGAATCGAGTTTTTATAAAGAAAAAGTGGAGTTCGTATCTTTCCTTGAACAGATCATCGAACGTTTCGAGATGAACAAGAGGGAAGATATCCAGTTTTCAAAACAGCTGCCGTCTGACAATGTGTACGTGTGGCTGGATAAGGACAAAGTGACGCAGGTGCTCGATAACGTCATCTCCAACGCCACGAAGTACTCACCGGAAGGCGGTACGATCCACTTCGCCGTGAAGCGGGTGCGGCAGAAACTGCAGGTAAGCATTAAAGATGAAGGGCTCGGGATGCCGGCCCACACGGTAGAGAAAATATTCGACCGGTTTTATAGGGTCGACAAAGCAAGATCCCGGGAAATCGGCGGTACCGGTCTCGGTCTCGCTATTGCCCGGGAAATAATCGAAGCTCACCACGGGGAAATATGGGCGGAAAGTCAGGAAGGTAAAGGGACGACGGTATTCTTCACGCTCCCGCTCATGCGCCAGAAGCGGAGGGGAAATAAATGAGCCGAGAGGCGATTAAAACTATCATTTTAATTATTCTGGTCGCTTTCAGTCTGCTTTTGACCCTTGCACTCTGGAATTATCAGCCGAACCTTGAGACCGTGGACCAGGGAGACGGACTGATTGAGGAAACGGACATCGGAGGGACGGAGAAGAACGTAAGGAAACTCCTCACCCCTGAGCAGATCATTCAACACGACGACGGGACTCATTATGGATACAAAAACCCGGAATACATTGAAGAAGCCTACAGGCGGATGCAGTACTGGACACTTTTCAATATAAGCGTGGCCGAAGCGGAGATTCCGGAGGAAGAGGGGAGCCTTGAAATCATTTTCCCTTCCACGCTCAGTTCGGAATCGGTACGAAACATTTTCCCTATTGAAAATCAGGACGTGACTCTCCCCTCTTTATCCTTCGACCGGGCCTTCGTCCAGTGGAGAGGCGGCGAAGCGGAAATAAGGTTTCTTACGCCGGAAGGCGGACAGATGCTCCAGGCTTCAGTTCGTCCGGGGGACATGACCGCGATAATGCAGGAGATAGATGAGGCCTCTATGTGGGAAGAGCACACAATGTTCCAACAGGACGAAGACCGGCGCATTTACTTGCCGGCTGAGCGCAAAGAAGTACCGAAGGACGTCGTGGTGACGGAGACTCTTCCGTCGAAACCGCTAAAAAACGTACTGTTCGAAGATCCGAGTGTCGTCAAACAGTTCCCTCTTTCCGGAGGCGACCTGCGTCACTCGGACGGGCTGAGCCGGATGGACCTGATTGCCGGGCAGAAAAAGATGCATTACCTGAACCTGGTTACGGAAAATTCGAGCCAGTCGACCTCGGCGTTCAATCCGGAGGAAGTGCTGCAGGAAAGCGTCTCCTTCGTCAACAACCATTACGGGTTCACAGACCCGTACCGCGTCCGGAATGTACGTTCCGCATACGGCGATGTCAGTTTCGATATGTACTACAACAACCGGCCGATTCTTAAAGACAGCGAGAATTTCACAGGTATGAATGTCCGGTTCGAGGAAGGTATCCTGCAGGAGTACACGCGTCCCATGGTTTCCATCAACCCTTATCAGGCGGAGGCTGATGATTCGGGTGAAAATCAGGTAAGTACGCTTGCTTCCGGTAAGACCGTGGAAACGGTCATCATCGATTCACCGAAATACGATAAAGGGGAAATCACCGATATCGAAATAGGGTATAAACTTGTGTCCCAGGGCGGAGGGTTCAGCAATTATTACGATCTGATCCCGGCCTGGTTCATCCGGGTCAACGATGAATGGAAAGAGCTCAAGGATGTGGATACGACCGTCCGGAGAGGGGGAGGAGTGTAATGCAGTGGGGACAGATTAAGACCATCTTCATTATCAGTTTTCTTCTCCTCGACCTGTTTCTTTTGCTGCAGCTGTGGGCAAACCGCGAGAACGACGTCATTCAGGAACAGGCGGACACGACGCTTGAGGAAAAACTGGAAGTGCAGAATATCGATATCTCGAACGTACCTTCCGAAGTGCCGAACGTTACTTTTCTGAACGCCGCGCCGAAAGGCTTCTCTGACCAGGAACTCGAAAGTCTCAAGGCGAAGGAGAACCAGAACGTGGAAGTGTACAACGACCGTCTCGTCATAGCGACGTTCGAGGAACCGGTGGACATAGATAAAGAGAACATTCAGGAGAGCATATCGGATATCGTCCCCATCAGCAATCTCTATTCGTACTGGGGATGGAACGAAGACGAAACGACCGCCCTGTTTTTTCAGAAGATGAACAACCGGACAATCTACTACAGTCAGGGCGCCCTTCTGATGATCCGCACCGAGGACGGGAAAATAACAGGGTATACGGCAACGCTTCTTGATCAGGTGGAAGGGGAGTCGGAGGAGATTCAGCAGGATCTGATTCCGCCGATGGACATCGTCTCCCTCCTTTACAACAACGGATATTTGCAGGAAAATGATACAATTGAAGATATGAAAGTCGGGTACTACTCCCTCGTGAACCTGAATGCGGGAGAAGAGTACGGGGAGCAGGTATTCGCCCCTACGTGGAGAGTGAGGATCGGGAAAGAATTTTATTTCGTCCACGCGACGAACGGTCAGGTTCTTACCAACGACGAAGGGGATTTCATCGAATCGACGATCGAAGCTTACGATAATCAGCTGAGCTCGGGCACGCCTGAGCCGGTACAGCCATCAGAAGAGGAGACGGAGGAATAAATGAGTCTACGATTTAGTGTTCTAGCTTCAGGCAGTACGGGAAATGCGTTTTATATCGAATCGGGCGAAGAAAAGATTCTCGTGGATGCAGGTCTTTCCGGTAAGAAGATCGAAAACCTGCTTCATCAGGTACACGTCGATCCGAAAGACCTTTCCCGGATTCTTGTCACTCACGAACATAGTGATCACATCAAGGGTCTCGGGATTATGGCGCGCCGCTACAAGCTTCCCATCCACGCCAACGAGAAGACGTGGGAAGCGATGGAAGGCCAGATCGGGAAAGTGCCGCTGGATCAGAAGTTCCACTTTCCGATGGAGAGTGTGCAGACGTTCGGAGGCATCGACGTCGAGTCGTTCGCCGTCTCCCATGATGCGGCCGATCCGATGTTTTTCACCTTCCATCAGGACGGGAAGAAAGCAGCTCTCGTCACGGACCTCGGCTACGTCTCGGAAAGAATCAAGAAAACGGTTGAGAAAGCGGATGCCTATATTTTTGAAGCGAACCATGACGTACACATGCTGCGGATGGGGCGCTATCCGTGGAGTGTGAAGCGGCGCATACTTGGGGACGTCGGCCACGTCTCCAACGAAGATTCGGCGCTTGCGCTCACCGATATCATCGACGACAATACGAAACGTATTTATCTGGCTCACTTAAGTCTTGATAACAATATGATCGACCTTGCGAACATGTCGGTATCCAACATTTTGAAAGAAAGAGGATTCGAAATAGGGTCACGACTCGAAGTGCAAGATACCTTCCCCGATAAGCCGACATCCATGTATGATGTATGACGGGACAGGGTAAGAAAAAAAGTAAAAGAAAATAATAAAAGAAAGAGGGTGACGATGCATGGGCTACTATGACGAACATTCCCCGAAGAAGCGGGAAAAGAAGAGACGGTGGGCCGTTCCTACCGTGGTAGGTCTTGTGCTTGGAGCGGTGCTCGTACTGCTGGCGCTGCCGGCACTCGTACAGACGGAAATGCTTCCCTATGACATAACGATTCCGGAAGATGAGAGCGGCCTGACCGAAGGGGAACAGGGACTCACCGGAAACACGACGAAAACCGTCGACGTAGACGTTAATACACAGATCACGGAAATAGTGGACAAAGTAAGACCGGCTGTCGTGGGCGTGGTGAATATGCAGTCGCGGACGAACTTCTGGGACCAGCCCTCGGACCCTCAGCAGGCAGGGATCGGTTCCGGTGTCATCTACAAAAAACAGGACGGCACGGCTTACGTAGTGACTAACCACCACGTGGTGGAAGGAGCTTCGGAACTTGAAGTCGTACTGGCGGACGAGACGAGGGTCAAGGCTGAAATCGTCGGCAGTGACATATTTACGGACCTAGCCGTTCTGGAAATGTCGGGGGAAAACGTGGAACATACGATTGAACTCGGAAACTCCGACAATCTGAAAGCAGGAGAGCCGGCCGTTGCCATCGGAAACCCGCTCAGCCTGAACTTCTCCGGTTCCGTGACGAAAGGGATCATCAGCGGCACGCAGCGGGCGATACCGCAGGACTTGAACGGAGACGGCGTGGAAGACTGGCAGGCGGAAGTCATCCAGACGGACGCCGCGATCAACCCGGGAAACAGCGGCGGGGCACTCATCAATATCGAAGGACAGCTCGTCGGCATCAACTCGATGAAGATTGCCCGCTCTGCTGTCGAAGGCATCGGATTTGCAATACCGATCAGTGCAGCCAGACCGATTATGGAAGAGCTTGAGAAGAATGGGGAAGTGAGCCGCGCCTTCCTCGGCGTAGAAGCGTATGGACTGAACGAAGTGCCATCTTCGGAGTGGCAGAGTACGCTTGAGCTGCCGGAAGATGTAGAAGGCGGCTTGTACATCCGCAGCGTAAGTGAAGGGTCTCCGGCGATCAAAGCAGGCCTCGAAGCGATGGATGTCATTACGCAGCTCGACGGAAACAAAGTGACCGATATCATCGAACTACGGCAGTATCTTTACCGGGAAAAAGGTCCGGGCGATAAGATGGAAGTGACGTATTATAGAGACGGTGAAAAGAATACGACGACCGTCACGTTAGCTTCCCAGGAATAAACTATCGTAATTGGAAAAAAAGCGTGTGTATGTGGATAACATACATGCGTTTTTTTATAAAAAATGATATCCACAGCGTGTGTATAAATATCTGGATAACTTCTATATATAGTAGGGAACATAAGGTCTGATACGATATACAACAACATGTGAGTGTGAATTTGTGGATAAACTGTTGATAGTTCTGTATAACTTGTGCACAAAATGATGTACACATAGGCTGTGCATAACCCTGTGGACAAATGTGAGTAACTTGTACCGTTATTTTCATTTTTGCAAATCCGCTTACATTCGTTTATCTTTTTTCATTATAAAAAATGGCGGACTTTTCATGAAAAATTGCGACTTTTTCTCAACGTTTTAAAAATTTAAAAGAAACACAAGGAGGGAGCGGAACGTGCGGAAAAAGTTTCTGATCTGGACGACGGTCCTCTACATTACATACGCACTCGGCACACTGATCTACCTGTTCGTCGTACACGATTCCGGGGTGCCTGGAGCGGCGGCGGGGAGTGCGGCTGATCCTTCCACCTTCCTTAACAAAAGTGAAGAAGAGGAGATAAGGGAGTATTCCACGCGCAGACACTTGTTGTATTTGCTTACGCTGCCGGTGGAGTGGCTGATCTATACAGGGCTTCTCGTCTTCGGCCTTGCCCGTACGCTGAAGAAAGCGACGCTTTATAAACTCCCGCTTTATGTGTTCTTCCTTTCCGGGCTGGTGTGGGTGCTCACTCTTCCGGTCAGTTACGTGGGAAGACGTCTCTCTCTTTCGTACGATGTCTCCGTCGAACCGTTATCGAAATGGCTGCAGGATCATCTTATCAGCTTCTCGCTCGATACGTTGATGATGATTATAGCGGCTCTCGTGCTTTACCGGCTCATACGCATATCGGCGGAGAGGTGGTGGCTGTACGCCTGGCTTCTCCTCGTACCGTTTCTCACCTTTTTCATGTATATCCAGCCGGTACTTATCGATCCTCTGTACAACGAATTCGACCGTCTCTCGGATGCTCAGCTGGAAGACAGTATTCTTTCACTCGCCGACGGGTCGGGCGTGCCGGCGGACCGCGTATACGTCGTGGATAAATCGGAGGAGACGAACGCACTGAACGCCTACGTTAACGGTATTGGAGATAATTTGCGGATTGTGCTGTGGGATACGACGCTTCGGAGTCTCAGCGAGGAGGAAGTGCTGTTCATTATGGCGCACGAAATCGGCCACTACGTGAAGAATCATCTGCTGAAGTCATTGTTCGGCGTGCTTGCCGGCAGCTTCCTCGGTCTTTACCTTCTGTACCGGCTGCTGCCCGTCATTCTTCACAGATTCGGGAGGGCGTTCAGGATAAAGGGGGTGGGAGACATCGCTTCCCTGCCGCTTATCCTTCTGCTCGTTTCTATACTGTCCTTCGTCGCCCAGCCGGTGGAGATGGCGGTATCACGCCAGGCGGAACAGGCCGCCGATGAGTATGCGCTCGAAGTGACCGGCAACCCGGACGCAGCCATTGGAGCTTTTCATGAAATGATCCGCCACGGCAAGTCCGACGTTCATCCGCCCACTCTCATTAAATATCTGCGCTACGGTCATCCGACGATGCTCGAGAGAATCAGGAAGGCGGAGGAATAGCAACCGTTTCGTTACGGACGGGAGAGGGAAAGAGGATATAAAGACAACATAAAGGGAGGATTTGGACATGAGTACTATTCAGGCCTTATTTTTAAACGGATCGCTGAAAGATTCCAACGATGACTCCAACACCCATGTTCTATTCAACGAAGTAGCTGAAATTATGGAGAAAGAAGGGGCTTCTGTCGAAGAGGTCCGCCTTGCCGACTACGACATTAAGTTCGGTATGGCTCCTGATATGGGGGACGGGGACGAATGGCCGAAGATCTTTGATAAAGTGAAGAAAGCCGACATCGTCATTATGGGCACGCCGATTTGGATCGGCGAAAAAAGCAGTGTCACCACGATGGCAATGGAGCGACTTTACGCATCAAGCGGAGAGACGCAGGACAACGGTCAGTCCATCTACTATAACAAAGTCGGCGGTGCCGTCGTAACAGGGAACGAAGACGGCGCGAAGCATGCGTCCGCCTCTCTTCTCTACGGCCTTTCCCACATCGGCTTCACCATACCGCCGAATGTGGATGCCTACTGGGTCGGAGAAGCGGGTCCGGGACCGTCCTACATGGAAACGGACAGGGACAACGAGTTCACGAAATCCCACGTGAAAATGCTTGCGTACAACACGCTTCACCTTGCCCGCATTTTGAAAAACACGCCGATCCCTCCGGAAGGGAACACGATGGAATAACAGGAAGAGACCAGCTGAAAACGCTGGTCTTTTTCATTGCAGTTACAGAGAATTTGCGAGGGGATAATGGATGGAAAAAAAATAATCCCCGCCAATAAGGCGGGGTATTGTTTATACAGCGTTCGTTTCGATTTCCACGTCCATGTTACCGCGGGTCGCCTTGGAATACGGGCAGAGCTTGTGAGCTTTGGAGACAAGTTCTTCCGCCTCTTCCTGGGTGGCGCCTTTTACTTCTACGTGAAGTTTCGCAGACAGACCAAGGCCATCCGATTGTTTGCCGATGCTCACTTCGGAGGAAACGCGGGAACTGATTTCCTTTTTAGCCTGAGAAGCTGCGAGTTGCAGGGCGCTGTCGAAACAGGCTGCATAGCCGGCTGCGAACAGTTCCTCCGGATTAGTCGCTCCTTCTTTATCTTCTCCGCCCAGGGAGGAAGGCATGGCGAGATCGAGATCCAGCGTGTTACTGTCCGTTTTGACGTTGCCTTCACGTCCGCCTTCTGCTGTTGCTTTTGCTGTGTAAAGGATTTTACTCATTGTTTATCCGCTCCTTTGCATTATTTAAATTGTGCACAATTAAATAGTGCAAAATTTATTAGCGGATGACAAGTTATATGCATGAGGGATCGGAAAGGCTTTGCTATAATGGCTACAGGAGGAATGAATGATGGCCGAAGATAAAATGAAACTCGAAAACCAGATATGCTTTTCTTTATATGCGACGACCCGTGAAATGACGAAATTGTATCGCCCGCTGCTTGCCGACCTGGATATAACGTATCCGCAGTACCTGGTACTGCTCGCTTTATGGGACAGCAGCCCGCTCAGCGTGAAAGAACTGGGAGAACGTCTGTACCTTGATTCCGGAACGCTGACCCCGATGCTGAAACGAATGGAAAAAGTGGGCCTCATCGAACGCTACCGTTCCAGGGAAGACGAACGTAAAGTACTGATAGGGCTGACAAAAGAAGGGCGGGACGCAGAACAGAAAGCTGCGTGTATCCCCGATCTGTTACTTGAAAATATTGATATGAATGAAGATGAAATCCTTCAGCTCCAGCACACATTACAACGTATGCTGGAAGGGGCAAGAGAGAAAGGGGAAGGCCTATGAAAGTGTCGGTCATCAGTGTCGGAAAGCTGAAAGAGAAATACCTGAAGCAGGGGATCGACGAGTACACGAAGCGGCTCGGCCCGTATGCGAAAACGGAAATTATAGAAGTCGCGGACGAGAAAGCCCCGGAGAATTTAAGTGAGGCCGAAATGGAGGAAGTGAAACAGAAGGAAGGGGAAAGGATTCTTGCAAAAGTCCCAAAGGATGCCTACGTCATCACGCTTGAAATCGAAGGCAAACAGCTGACTTCGGAACAGCTCGCCTCCCGTTTCGACAACCTCATGACCTACGGCTCCAGCAAAATCGTATTCGTCATCGGCGGCTCCCTCGGCATCAGCAGTCAGGTCCAGGAACGCAGCGACTACGCTCTGTCTTTCTCGAAAATGACGTTCCCTCACCAGATGATGCGCCTGATGCTGCTGGAGCAGGTGTACCGGGCGTTTAAGATTTTGAAGAATGAACCATATCATAAGTAAGCTGGGGCTATTATTGATTCGTAAAATCTAACTAGTTAACAAAAAAATAAATAAAAGTGAGGTAACTATTATGAACCCTAATTCTTTAGAGTATCAAAAATCAATCGCTCGTGAATTTAACGCTACTAAAGATAGAATTAGATATTTAATAGGTTCTACTCACTGGGGCGAAGAAGGCAGATACAAAGAAGTTATTCTAATGAATTTTTTAAAACGATTTCTCCCCGACAATGTTGGAATCGGGACTGGGTTTATAAAAGAAGGAGAAAACATATCTACTCAAATTGATATAATCATTTATGATCCACAAATGCCAGCTTACTTTAAAGAGAATGATTTTATAATTGTAAAGCCAGAAAGTGTTATGGGAATAATTGAAGTGAAATCAAATCCTGATAGAAATAGGATTGCCGAGGCAGTATTTAAGGCTAATCAAGCAGGGGAATTTATCCAGAATGATTCGATGTTTAACGGTTTATTTATTTTTGGTGATGCAAGTAAAAATCAAAATTATTCTCCCAAAATACTGGAAAAGCCAAGGGAGGGCGGGGAGTTTAGAAAATCCTTATTAAATGCACTGTCGAAAGAAAATGGAGTGAATCATATCGTTTCTAATGACGGAGCTTTTTTAAAAAAATGGGAGAAGGAGGGTAGTTTTAACTGCTATGAAATTAAAGAACTGGCAACAACTTATTTTTTCTCGAACCTAATGGTTCACTTAAATAAACGAAAAAAAATGACAGCTATACTAAATAATATGCACCAACATCTCTTTCCTATTAGAGAAGGGAAGACACAATTCTTTAAATGGGAAGTAAGAAAACAATGACTACTCTTTTGATGAAACGTAGTAACGTATGCTTAAACGTTTTAAAATTAAAAGGGAAGAACCGAATGGGAAAAGAAAGTTACCTATATTTATATTAACTCTCGTATTAATCGGTTTAATGGCTGGACATTGGTTTAGTTTTAGAAGCTAAAAGTAACGACAAATAGAAAATTGTTTGAAGACAAATTGTATACATGGGTGAAAGTAGAAGAAAATACTTATACACTGGGGGCTAAACACCTAACTAATCTTAGCACCGCCACAGCTACAATGCCTGGATACGGGTACAGGAAGTTCCCGAGAGTACACAACCCGAGAGAAGAAATTACAGTCGAAACGTAATAACGTATCCTCGTTCAGGCGTCGGACCAGGCGTTTGATACGGGAAATTCTTTCCACCACAAGGATGAGCAGTGACTGGGCTATCGCGCCGTAGTTCAAAAGCCAGTACAGGGGCCAGATTCAGAGAGGTCAAGATGGCCTACATACTATCAGATGGGTTGGCATGTCATATAAATCGGTGATGTCTCATAAATTCTCTTGCCTTATCATGGAGACAGGGAGACCCCTCCCGTCTTTATAGTAGTTGTGGTAAAACCATCATGATACAAGATGTGGGAAGGCGCTTCCTTTTTTACGTCTTTCCCCTGTTGGGGGTCAAGGGCTGAGTCTCATGAAATTGATCGATGATAGAAAGGAGAGGTAAAATGAATCAAAGTAACATTTATGATTTTCTGAACGTGGAACAAGACCCTTTGTACCAAAATCTCCAATCATTATAAACAGGAGAAAGTTATGATCTTGATGAACAAACAGAAATTCACTATAACACTCATGGGTTATATGAAGTTATAGCAGATGAAACAAAACAAGTATTTTCTTCTCTTGAAGATTGTTATTCTTGTATTTCTACCTGTGGCTTTGAAGTAAAACCTGTTCATGTATAAAAACGTTTAATATAATGGCATTGTCTGGATGGATGGTGACAATGCCACAAACGGGCCATATTCTGGAATAACTTTTTCAAATAAATAAATAAAAAGTTGAAGAAGAATTAGGGTACATACCCCGATTCTTCTTTTTATTTTTCATTCAAATATTCACTTGACTAATAAGCTTAAAATAGTTTACACTTTATTCAAGTAAAAACTTGAATGATGATGGGGTGGTAATATGAGTAAGAAAGATACGTGTGAAATTTTTTGTTATGACGAAGAAAAGGTTAATCGAATACAAGGGGATTTAGAAACAGTTGATATTTCTGGTGTTACCCAAATGTTAAAGGCAATTGCTGATGAAAACAGAGCAAAAATCACCTACGCTTTGTGTCAGGATGAAGAGTTATGTGTTTGTGATATAGCAAATATTTTAGGTGTTACGGTAGCAAATGCTTCTCATCATTTACGAACGCTTTATAAGCAAGGTGTTGTCAACTTAAGAAAAGAAGGAAAACTCGCTTTCTATTCGTTAGATGATGAACATATTAGGCAGATAATGATGATCGCCTTAACACATAAGAAAGAAGTGAAGGTCAATGTCTGAACAAAAGATAGAACCAATGGAAGAAGAAATGAACGTCTATCGGGTCCAGGGATTTTCATGTGCAAATTGTGCAGGTAAATTTGAAAGAAATGTTAAGGATATTCCAGGAGTAGAGGATGCAAAAGTCAATTTTGGTGCTTCCAAAATCTCTGTTTATGGTGAGACAACTGTAGAAGAATTAGAAAAAGCAGGTGCTTTTGAGAATCTTAAAGTAGCTCCAGAAAAAACCAGGCGGCAAGCTCCGATAGAGGTTAAAAAAGATAAAAATGTTTATTTTGTTGAAGGATTCTCATGCGCGAACTGTGCAGGAAAGTTTGAGAAGAATGTTAAGAATTTACCGGAAGTTCAAGATGCGAAAGTCAATTTTGGAGCATCTAAAATTTCCGTATATGGTGAAACGACTGTAGAGGAATTAGAAAAAGCAGGTGCTTTTGAGAATCTTAAAGTGGTACCTGAGAAATCCTCAGAAGAACCGGGTGAGGAAAAAAAAGAACAGGAAGACAAAGTACCATTTTATAAAAAGCACAGTACGCTGCTTTATTCGGTATTATTTATAGCTTTCGGTTTTCTTTCCATGTCCGTTAATGGGAATGATAATATTGTTACTGCACTGCTATTTATTACATCAATGATTGTTGGTGGGCTATCACTCTTTAAAACAGGATTGCAAAATTTAGTTCGGTTAGAGTTTGATATGCGGACCCTTATGACAATTGCCGTTATCGGCGGCGTTATTATAGGGGAATGGGCAGAAGTTGCGATTGTTGTCATTCTCTTTGCCCTTAGTGAAGCCTTAGAACGGTTCTCGATGGATCGAGCAAGACAATCAATTAGTTCATTGATGGATATTGCCCCCAAAGATGCACTTGTGAGACGAAATGGACAGGAAATAAAGGTTCATGTCAATGATATCGAGATTGGCGATATTATGCTTGTTAAGCCAGGGCAAAAGATTGCGATGGATGGCATTATTGTTAATGGCTACTCTGCCATTAACCAAGCAGCAATAACAGGTGAGTCGGTTCCTGTTGAAAAAACTGTCGAAGATGAAGTCTTTGCAGGTACGCTTAATGAAGAAGGATTGCTTGAAGTAAAAATCACAAAATTGGTTGAAGATACAACGATTTCTAAAATTATTCATCTTGTTGAGGAAGCGCAAGGCGAGCGTGCGCCAGCCCAAGCTTTTGTTGATAAGTTTGCAAAATATTATACTCCTATCATTATGATTATTGCAGCGCTAGTTGCTGTGGCCCCCCCTCTCTTTTTTGATGGAAGTTGGGAAACATGGATTTATCAAGGTTTAGCTGTTCTTGTCGTTGGTTGCCCTTGTGCGTTGGTTATTTCTACTCCAATATCCATTGTCTCTGCAATAGGAAATGCTGCGAAAAAAGGTATCCTTGTAAAAGGTGGCGTTTACCTAGAAGAAATCGGTGGATTGAAGGCTATCGCTTTTGATAAGACAGGTACCCTCACCAAAGGTGTTCCTGTTGTAACAGATTATAGCGTAATCGAAGATCAAACAGATGAACAAGGACTGCTGTCAATCATAACTGCATTAGAATATCGTTCCGGGCACCCATTAGCGTCAGCGATTATGAATAAAGCTGACAGTGATAATATTTCTTATTCTGACATACTCGTAGAAGACTTTTCTTCAATTACGGGCAAAGGGATAATGGGTAAGATAAATGGGAAGATGTATTATATTGGAAATCCGAAATTATTTAAAGAGTTATCGGTATCTAATTTTAGTAAGGCAATAGAACAGGATGTTGCAACACTTCAGAAGCAAGGAAAAACAGTTATGGTCGCAGGGACAGAGGATAAGATTGAAGCTATTATTGCTGTTGCAGATGAAGTGCGGCAATCAAGCAAGGAAGTTATTCAAAAGTTACATCAAGCAGGAATTCAAAAAACGGTTATGCTTACAGGTGACAATCATAGCACTGCAAATGCGATAGGTGAACATGTCGGCGTAACGGATGTTCAATCAGAGTTATTACCACAGGATAAATTGGATGTAATTAAACAATTAAAATCGGAGCATAACCATGTTGCTATGGTGGGGGATGGTGTCAATGATGCTCCGGCCTTAGCAGCTTCTACAGTTGGGATAGCCATGGGTGGAGCTGGTACTGATACAGCACTTGAAACGGCAGATGTTGCTTTAATGGGTGATGATTTAAGGAAACTTCCCTTTACTGTTAAACTGAGCCGAAAAACGTTAAATATTATCAAGGGGAACATAGCTTTTGCCATTGCTATTAAATTCATTGCCTTACTTCTAGTCATTCCGGGCTGGTTAACACTTTGGATTGCTATTCTCTCGGATATGGGTGCAACTCTTTTAGTAGCGTTAAATGGTTTACGACTGATGAGAGTGAAGGATAAATAGGTACTATATGTGTGAAATTTACGGAAGGGCTTTTCAATTTGAAGAAAAGCCCTTATCCCTAAACATTGGAGTTGGAAAAATGATTACAACAATACTTACAGCTGCTGCGGTTTATGTAGCGACAGGAATTGATTATCTCGTTATATTAATTCTATTGTTTTCGCAAATAAAAAAAGGTCAGGCAAAACATATTTGGATAGGACAATATATAGGGACTGCAATTATTATAGGAGCAAGTCTTTTAGTTGCTCTGGGGGTTGCAAATTTAATTCCTCAACAATGGGTTATAGGACTACTTGGACTTTTACCACTTTACTTAGGTGTAAAAATATGGATTAAAGGGGAAGAGGATGAAGATGAAAGTAGCATTTTATCCTTATTTTCCTCAGGCAAATTTAATCAATTATTTTTGACGGTAACTTTCATTGTATTAGCTTCCAGTGCGGATGATTTTTCCATTTATATACCGTACTTTACGGCGTTAAATATGATTGAAATCATTGTTGCTATTATTGTTTTTTTCATTATGGTTGGAGTTTTATGCAATGTCAGCTATCGCTTAGCTTCCATAGATTTGGTGTCGGAAAAAATTGAGAATTATGAACGCTGGATTGTTCCAATCGTTTTTATAGGGCTAGGAATTTATATTATGTTTGAAAATGGGACATTCAATGCTTTATTCTCATTCCTGTTTTAATAAGGGGTTGGTATGATGTTCCATAATCGGGCGCCATTCTTGAATAAGGATTAGCGTGAGCATCATATATAAGGGTCATTTTATTGAATAAAATAATCCATATACGATGAAAATAAAAAGAGATTCAGATGAGGGGGAATTCTTCTTATGAATATTTGTACGGTTAAATAAAAGTTCACTGAATAAACTGGATAAGTAAAAAGGTAAATATCGAGGAATGGTAAAATTATATGAACAAAGACCCGAGAATAAACCATGCAACCGAATTAAAATAAACAATCGCAAAACTGTTAATGAGATATGTGTATTTGGTTAGAAATTAAAGTCTATTTAATAGAAAGTTGGAAAAATCAATAGTATAATAAAATCATAGGAATTAATATTGATTATTCCTTCAATATAGTATTCTTATAACTATTTTCTACTAATTAAGCAGGAGGTAATATCCAATGAAAGCTGCAGTCTGGTATGGAAAAAAAGACTTACGGGTAGAGGAAATAGAACTAAAACAAACGAAAGATACCGATGTTAAAGTAAGGGTAGCTTGGGCAGGTATTTGTGGCAGTGATTTACATGAGTATGAAGAGGGACCGGTGTTTGTACCAAATGAAAAAGAGGATCCGTTAACTGGAGAAATCGCTCCGCTAACCATGGGGCATGAATTTGCGGGTGTTATTGAAGAAGTAGGTCCAAAGGTGACAAAATATAAAGTTGGCGATAGAGTAGTAATTAATCCAACAATCACTTATGGAAATAAGTCGGAAGACCTTGATCCTTATGATGGTTTCAGCTTTATCGGCCTTCACGGTGACGGTGGTTTTACTAAATATGCAAATGTACCAGAAGATAACGTTTATCTACTTCCAGAATCTTTAACACTACAGGATGGAGCTTTAGTAGAACCAACTGCGGTTGCCGTACAAGCTGTAAAAGAAGGGAAACTGCAGTTTGGTGATACGGTAGCTGTATTTGGTGCAGGTCCAATTGGTTTAGTGACAATTATTGCAGCTAAAGCTGCTGGTGCCAGCAAGATTATTGCTTTAGATTTGTCGGAAACTAGAATTGAAAAAGCAAAAGAATTAGGAGCAACCCATGTCGTTAACTCTAGCGAACAAGATGCTGTTACAGCAATCAAGGAAATTGTTCCAGATGGAGTAGATGTTTCCTTTGAAGTTGCCGGAGTAGCACCAACATTTAAACAAGCAATTGATGCAACAAGGGCACGTGGAACAATGGTTATTGTTTCTATATTTGCTAGGGAGATTGAATGGAATCCAATACAGCTTACAAATACAGGTGTAAAAGTTACATCAACAATCGCATATACACCTACTACATTCCAACAAACTGTAGATTTAATGGGAACAGGACAATTAAAACCACAGGGAATTATTACAGACCAAATTCAATTGGATGATATTGTTGAAAATGGATTCGAAGCATTGACAAACGATAAATCACAAGCAAAAATATTAGTGGAATTAAGTGGTGAGAAATAAAATGTATTATTTAACCCTGAGTAGCAGCTGTTACTTGGGGTTTTGTTATGACTGTCAGCTAGGTCCAGGTAGATAAATTAGCGAAGTGATATTGAACTCTTCTTTAAGAAGAATATTGACGATATTCTGCAATACCAGCTAATAGTAGAAGTGGATAATTCCATTAACGGGCGCGATTGCTGAATAAAACCATTTGCCTTAAGGCTTAGGGGGTTGCCATGAAGGCAACCTTTTTTTACATTGAATGTTCAAATAGGGTATAATCTAATTGAACAAAATATATTACCGCCAGTTAGGGTGTTTAGAGTGTTCAATCCATGTTCAATCTTGAATGTTGATGAACACTCTCCTAAAGCATTGAGACTGTAGAGGGAAA